>JAAFJZ010000449.1 GCA_013298205.1 Cytophagales bacterium | reverse complement strand
AGACCACCAATGAGTCCGCCCAAACCGCCAGCAGATTTGGAATCTCCACCACCCACAAAAGAACCAATCAAACTAGAAATATCACCACCACTTTTGCCAGTAAGAGAGCCGACAATTCCTTGTAAATCAAAACTAGAATCATTTGGATCATTGGTTTTGTTTACCAATTTGTTTATTACCATAGGAATCAAAGAAGAAGCAATTCCGTTGGCAATGGCAGGAGAAATGCCAAATTTTGAAGCATATTGTCCTGCAAGGTTAGAAACTACATTGGCTACCATTCCATTTGAATTTGAAGCACCACCGCCTTGAAACATACCTAATAAATCAGATATTCCACCTGCGCCTGCTTGGCTTTTTAAAGTATCAAAAATGGAGTTGGAAGCCATAGAAATAGCTTCATCATTGAGTTGGTTAGGAATAGCTGGGTTATTAACGATGCTTTCAGATGCGTTTTCTTTTACAAGATTTAATAATTGTTCTAACATTTTGATTTTTTTTTGAATGGTGAATAATTAATTTTTATGCTCCAACGAGTTCTTCTTCGTTTTCTTTTACTTTCACATCTTGCACCCAATCTAAATCAGGCGATAAAGGTTTCAGTACGACTTGATTACCGAGGTAATCTATTCTTTTTCCAGGATAAACGTGGGCTTGCCATAAATATACAAATAAACTTTCTCTATCAAGTGAGGGATTAATATAAGGCTTTAAATTTTTGTTGTAATAAGCGGGTATCAAAGACCAATGCAAACCAGGTTTCATGTGATGCGCACCATGAAAACCATTATTAAACATAAAAAAATTAAACGTCACAACCATCATGTTGAAAGAAATTAGTTCCTAAAATGCCCCAAATGGAATATTGATGAGGTATAAAAACAAATAAAAGAAAACATTTCCAATTCAATATCAATAATGCAATTTTGAATGAAATTACAATTACAAATTCAATGATGTATTGTTTAAACCAAAAAGGCTTTATTTTTCGCATTCTAGCAGCAAATTTCATTTCACTTTTAAATACAGCTCCAGAAATGACAAATGAAAATAATAATTGATTTAAAATGTTTAGCTTAAACCTTAATTTATGGGTATTGATATTGTCTTTTAGGGTTTGGGTATATTTATGGTGGCTGTAATTATGTCCGGGTATAAAGGCACTAACAGGATGTCCGTAAGTGAATGAAAGAATAACTTGGTTTATTTTATTAAGTTCTGCACTATAAAACATAGGAGTATGAATTGTATTATGAACAATGACAGCACAAGTAAATGATAATAGACAATTTGCTAAAATAAATGCTGAAATTTGCCAATTATTAAGTTCATTCCATAAAAACCATGGCGCAATTGCAGAAGAGAAATATAAAAAAACAACGAATAAGGAACGCAAATCCTCTTGGTGTCTAAGTAACTTCATAAATGGAAATTTATGTTGCAAATTAAAATTAAAAATGTTTTTTTTCAAAATCTTGTTGTTTTTTTTCGATTAAAACGGTTTTTTTAAAGATTAAACTGTTCATTTAATTTAAAAAACATTAATTTATTAAAAAAAGGTTTTTTTTAAGAGTACAGTTTTTAGTCATGTTAGAATTTATTATCTTTGTATTGATTTAAAACATATAGATGGTAAAAATATTTTATTTTTTTATTGCTGTACAGCTACTCAGCATTAATTTAGTATTATCCCAAAATACATTCAATGAAAATGACTCGACAATATTTTCATTAGATAAATGCTTAAAACATAGATACAATCAAGAATTAGATTACAGTTTAGAGCCTACAACTTGCCCAAGTTTTAGTTTTGAGACTTTGCATATTGAAGCACAAAAACATATTGGTACTCCTTATTTAGCAGGTGGAAAAAAGCCTGGAGGATTCGATTGTAGTGGCTTTGCAGCTTTTCTTTTTAAACCTTTTGGAATTTATTTACCTTATTCATCTTCACTCATGTCTAATATTGGTTCGGAAATAGAACTTAAAAACGCACAACCAGGGGATTTAATTTTATTTAAAGGATTCAATATAAAAGATGTTTTACCAGGACATGTAGCAACTATTGTAAGCAAAAAAGGAGAGCCTATTAAATTTGTACATTCTACTTCTTCTAAAGGTGTACGTTACGATTTTTTGAAAAATAATTCTTATTTTGAATCAAGGTTTGTTTCAATTAGAAGAGTTGTTGATTAAATTAAAACGAAAATCAAATTTTCTAGCCATTTTTAAAAATCATTACTTAAATACTACATGCGATTTTGTATATAAAAATATAAGATTCATATTTGGGGAAAATTATTAATAGCTATCAATAACACAATTATTTTATGAAATACGCATCTTTAGCTCTAAATGGAATTCTTATTTTAGCAGTCGCTTTTTTATTTTATTTATTTTATTCCAATAAACCAGTTTCAAATGAAGCACCACTAAATCAGACTTCTACATCAAGTGAAAAACCTTTAGATTCAACCACCATCGAAGAACCTGTTTACATAAGCGACCCAAGTGCCAGCAATGTTGTAATTCCTCAAAATGCTAAAATTGTTTTTGTAAATTCAGAAAAAATGCTTGAAAAT
>JAAFJZ010000448.1 GCA_013298205.1 Cytophagales bacterium | reverse complement strand
AATTCCTAGAACTTGGTTTACCTTTTTAGATTCTAGCTACTACTCGTTATAATAGACTAAACTATTGTGAGGAGTAGCGAAAATCCTGAAAAGAGTAGAAAAAAAACAAACCCATTTAATATGAAAAATTTAGCCCTAATGTTACTCATTGTTTATTCATTCATAAACAATTCTATAGCCCAAATCAACAAAAATATGGCTATTACCGATAGTATTTATCTTGAAAGAGGTATAGCAAAATCTGATTCAGGCAAGCATGAAGAAGCAATTAAAGATTTTAACAAAGCTTTAGAAATTGCTCCCTAAAACATAGAAGCTTATTTTCAAAGAGCTTATTCAAAATTCGATTTAGGTAAATATGAAGAAGCCGCTCAAGATTATACAAATATTTTAGTAATTGAGCCTAACAATATCATGGCATTGACTAACAGGGCTATGATGAAGTCTAATATTGGAAAGCAAAATGAAGTTATAAGTGATTGCAATAGAGTTTTAGAAATAAATCCTAATGATTCATCTGCCATTTACGCCAGAGGTGAAGCTAACTATTTGTTGGGTAAATATAAAAAAGCGATTTCTGATCTTACAAAACATTTAAAGTTAATGCCTTTTGATGTTGATGCCTATAATCTCAGGGCAGATGCGAGTTTAAAATTAGAAAACTATAATGATGCGGTTTTAGATTATTCTAGAGCGATACAATTAGATTCAAATAACGCAAAAGCTTTTTATGGTAGAGCTAGCTCAAATTATATGTTGGATCAAAATTTAGAAGCGATCAATTATTATACAAAATATTTAAAATTAGTGCCTTTTGATGCTAATGCTTACCAAATGAGGGCTGAAGCTAAATATGCTTTAGAAAACTTTAACGATGCTATTTTAGATTATTCTAGAGCGATACAATTAGATTCAAATAACGCAAAAGCTTTTTATGGTAGAGCTTGCTCAAATTATGTGCTAGAAAAAAATGAAGTTGCAATTGAAGACTACACAAAAAACATTTTATTAAATCCTGATAATGAAAAATCATATCTTTACAGAGGAATTTCAAAACTAGAGCTAGATAGCTGTGAGGCCTCAATCCGTGATTTATCTAAAGTTATTTCATTAAACCCCAAAAGTGATGAGGCATACTTTTATATTGGACGGGCAAAAATAAAAATGAAAGATTATAAATCTGCAATTATCGATTTTAATAAAGCTTTAAAAATCAATCCTATTAACAATGGTGCGCGTAACTATAAAAAGATAGCTTTAGAAATGCTGAGGCTTTAGTCTCTGATGCTACCAATTCATAAAAGGTTTTTTACGAGATTTTCATCAATTTTTTTCAATCAATAGAAATATTTAACTTAATAGACCTAACAAAATCTTCTGAAAAATTAGCCAATTTTGAAAATTACGTTGTTTTTAATCCCTTAGCAATTGCATTTATTATGATTTAAGTTGTTATAAGCAGCTCTGCTTCTTTAATTTTTCTGCTTTTTGCCTTTACTGATTCGGCATTGCGAGCTATCAAAATCTCTAAAGATGCTTTTTCGTCAGGTGTCATTTTCATCAACACAAGCCAAACCAAAAATGCCACTTCTACCGTCATGGCTTATTCCCTCGAAAGTATTTTTCTCAAATTGTACTTATTTTATAGGAACGCTTGGGTTAATAAGTGCTTGCAAAGCTTTGCGCAAGAAAAGTGTTTGTTTTATTGCCAAAGGCAGCCTTAAAACCATAATCAGAGATTATCGGGATAAAAATTTGGTCGTCTCTATAAAGTAAAGTTACAAATTGTAAAATACGCTTCAAAACCTTGTAAAGTGAAGCATTTATGATTAGCGAAAAAAACAAATAATTTGATGAATTTTTGTTTTTTTGCGTGAGGGATAGAGCGAAAAGCCCGTAGCGAGGCACGAGTACGGACTTGTAGCGATAGCCCGACCCGTTAGGGACACGCCCAAATGCTTTCTTTAAAACAGGTAAATTTTAATGTTTTTAGGTTTAAAACCTATTAAAATTTGCTTTTATAGAAAGACTTTTAAGGTTAATTCGTTCCCTAATTCTTATACTTTGCTTTCTGTAACCATTTTTTAGTTTAAACAATGCAGAATAAAACGAAATTATCTAAACAATTTTAGGTATTGCTCAAAAGAAAAAACCCTGTTTCGTTTATAGCCTGTTGATTCAACTAGAATTTCTAGTCCTACCAAATCGTTCAATAACCTTGATGCCGTAGATACACTTACTTCTAGAGCACTGGCTATACTTTGCATATCCGTTATGGGTTGGCTGTATAAATATTGCAACGCACTTTTTGCAAGCATTTGTTTTTTGCCTAATGTAATAATTTTAGTTTCTACACTTGCTCTTAATGCAATTATGCTCTTAAATGTTTGAATTGAATTTTCAGCCGTTTCACGGATGCCTTCTAAGAAAAATTTAAGCCATTGCACCAAATTATTTTTAGTTCTTACTTGGGTTAGGTTATCGTAATAATGTTCTTTATTTTTTTCAAAAAAATCAGATAAATACAATGTAGGTTTTACCAATAAACCCGAATTTACTAGGTAAAGTGTAATTAATAACCTGCCAATACG
>JAAFJZ010000447.1 GCA_013298205.1 Cytophagales bacterium | reverse complement strand
GAAAAGAAAACCATAAAAGCAAATCAGGCAGGTCAAATTTTAGAGATTTTAGTTCAAAAAGGTAGTGCAGTTGAACCACTTTCAACTTTTGCAAAGTTTGCACCTAATGGCAAAACGATTGCCGTTTGCGAAATTGATGAACTTTTTGCTGATAAAATCCAAGTTGGGCAAGTTGCAAATATCAGTTTGATAGGAAACGAACAAATCCTAACATCGGGCAAAGTGATTTACGCTTCTGCCTATCTGCGAAAAAAGTCTTTGTTTTCAGAAAAAGCTGGCGACCAAGAAGATAGACGAGTGAGAGAAGTTAAAATCTTGCTTGACAAGTCAGACGTTTTACTATTCAATACTCGTGTAGAGTGTACTATCACAACCAAATAATTTTCAAAAATGATACTTTCAGCATTACGATTTATGAAATTTGACAAATCAAAATCTTTTGGTTTAGTCTTTGGTATTTTACTCTGTACTTTTCTGATAGGGCAACAAATTTCTCTGTTGTTTTTTCATATGGATATGATTGGTTGCTTGGTCAATAATACCAATACCGAAGTTTGGGTAATTGATAATGTAAACCGCAACGCCAACCAATTAGGCAGAATTGATGACCGTTATTTGCGTGAAGTGCAAAGCATTAAAGGCGTTGAAAAAGCCTATCCGATTGTGATTGTAAACACCCAAGCCAAATTTGCAGACGGTCAAAATGCCAATGTTTTTTTAGTAGGAAGCGAAGCACCTACTTTTGTCGCTGGACCTGATACGACTAAAATTGTGGCAGGAAATCGCAACAATTTAATTCAAGATGGTGCTGTTAGTGCAGATTATTTTGATGCGATGACTTTTGGCGGTACGACCAACGTAGGAACAAAGTTTGAAATCAACGGAAAACAAGCCATTATTAAAGCCCAAACAAGAGGCGTTAGAGGTTTGGCTGTCAATTTTCTTTATACCACATTAGACCGTGCAAGGTTTTATGGCAATTTTCCACTGTACTCATATAGTGCTATAACCGTAAAAGTCAAAACAGGTTACAATGCTGAAACGGTTGTAAAAAACATCAATAAACACATTTTTGGTGTAAGGGCTTGGCAAAAAGAAAACATACGTCAAATGACTGTAAATATCGTTTTGGGTAATACAGGCATAGGAATTGTGTTTATGTTGATGGTTGTTTTTGCTGTAATTAGTGGCTCGTTTATTATTGCCATTTCGATGTACTCAACTGTAATTGACCGTCTAAAAGACTACGGAACACTCAAAGCAATAGGGGCAACAGATGGCTATGTTTCAAAGATTGATTTTAACGCAAGCCGTTCTGTATGCTTTAATGGGCTACGGATTTGCAACACTATTTTTAGAGATTTTCAAAATAATGGTCGCCAATGCAGGAATTTTATTGAATTTCCACATTCATTTTCGTATAGCATTATTAGTTGTTACGCTTTTAATGGCAGTTTTGAGTTCTTTGTTAGCCATAAAACGAATTAACAGCGTTGAGCCTGCAATGGTTTTCCGAGGTTGATTTGTCAAGTCGTCCGAAGTGGTTTGTCTGTTCGGGTGGTCGTCATAGCATTACGCCCAACGGACAGGGCTTGGCGAAGTGGCGGATTTTCAGCACAAATGTTCAATTGAAAAACTGAACTTGAACTTTGCATTAAACTGTCATAGAAGCACTGAACCCGCCATTTTGCAAAACCGATGTTAGCGGTTCGTTGTTCTGTTTTCAGCGTTTTTGTCACAATTTGTAATAGGGTTTATACAGCCCGTCTGCATAAGAAACAACTTCTTCAAAAAGGGCTTTTAAATTTGAAACGGTGTCAATTAAATTATCTATGCTGCAACATAAAATGTGGTCAATTTTATATGTTAAATTTTGTGGTCTAATTTGCTCCTGCTCCAAAATGCTTATTGCTCGTTTATCACCCATTGGATAAATTTCGTTGAGAGCAAATAGAGTTGTTACGATATTTTTAATTGCTCTCGTCAAACAACCAACGGTGTTATAAGTATCATTTTTGATAGCAAATTTTTCGGCTTGCCAAATTGTAAATTCTGCTGACCATAAAGACTGTTGAACTACAGATTGCTTTAATTTTTGTGGATACTCTTTTACACTTTCTTTTAGCTTCTTTAATACATCGTCAGGGTCATAAAGAGAAAGGCTGCTTTGTGTTTCAGAAAGAAATATAATCGATGAAAATCCGTAAGGTGGTTGTTGTTCAAAATTATTTTCCCAAATACCGTTCTTGGCATTTTCAATTGTCTTTGTAATTTGGTCAATATTTTTGTAGACAAAGTCAACTTCACCATTCGCAGTATTTATCCACGCACCGCCATTTACCCATGTCCCCCATTCATAAAAATTTGTAACGGTTGGCTGTTCTTTAACTGAATATTTTACAGCAATATTTCTTATGTCTTCAATTTCAAACGGACTAAGTTGGTAATAGTAGATTCCTATATCAAGGTCTGAGCTTTCTGTCGCCAAACCTATCGCATAAGAACCACCAAGTACAATTGCTTTAACCCCGTCAACTTGCTTCAGTTCATTGACGAGATTGTCTAACAATTTTTGTTTATCAATAGGTATATT
>JAAFJZ010000445.1 GCA_013298205.1 Cytophagales bacterium | reverse complement strand
AATTTTCTCTTCTTCATCAGTTAATTTTTCGATTTTTTGAAAGTAATGGATTAATTTATTTTCCAAGTAAATGTTTTTAAAGCGGGCAAATTACAGCTGAACCTAGTTAATCATAATAAACTTATCAAAATTAGTTTATTATTTTCATTTACTTTCTTGTTTCAATTTTTTAAAAATACAAATATGCAAGAATATGATTGTTGCAGGGGCAAATGCAGGGATTAAAGAAAAAGGGAAATTTGCTATTTCTGTTACACCTTGCGAGCCTGTTTCTATTGATAATTTGGTTGTTACAATAGCAGAAATAATGACAGAAATAATATCAAAAAGTCCAAATATATTCCAAAAGAAAGTAAGTTTTTTTGAATATGATTTTTGTGTTTTTAGTGAATATGCAACAAATAAACTCAAAACAGCCGTTGAAATATCGCCAATACCTGCTAAGTAAGCAAATTTGGTAGGTATTGCACCATAAGCATTTATGATGATAAAGAAAATGCCAATAAAACGAAATGTGTGTAATTGCACCAAAGATTTTAGAGGAATATTTTCAATTATTTTTTTGAATGCTGTTGTTCTACCGACAACTAAATTCAGAAAAATAAATAAAGGAATAGTTGTGAATAGAAATATTTTTGGAGGCAATGTTACTTCTTGAAATATGCCTGTAAAACCCATCAAGCCTACATAAATAAAATAAAGCACATAAAAACCAACGACTATTCCGACTATTTTGGTTGGATTAGTAGTATTAATTGCCCCTTGTTTTGCAACATTGGCTATCATACCTATCGAAATCAAAATACTAATAATAAATAGTATCGAAACCCATTGCGGAACTGCTGTTGTTAAAATATTCATTTTGTAAATTTATTTTTTGTAAAGGTCTTATTAATTAACTTATTATTACTTACCATTTGGCAAGAAATGTTAAAACTCTAATTTTAATTGTACAGTCGGAAAACGTCCATTTTGAAAAGCAGTGCGTTCTGTTTTTGTGTTTTTATCATAAATATTTAAAAATACATTTTGATAACCTACCACATTTTGAATATCTAAAGCCCATTCTAAGGCTACTTTATTTTTAAAATCTTTGCGAACCGTAACTTTTATATCGGGTTTAAAATATGGTGCGTTTTGCAAAGAAAAGGCTTCATTGTCTTTATAAGTAGCCTCCTGATTTTGTATCGAAGCATTAATATCAATTGGCGTGTATCGCAACCCACCGGCATAGGTCATTTTTGCATCAAATAAAATACAGAAGTTCTTTTTTAGTTTTAGTTCATACCCACCCAAAATATTTACCACATAGTTTCCATTAAAAGCTGTGTTTCGTTCTACTCCATCGCTGCCTTTATATTTTGAATTGAATACCGAAGCTGTCATTAAAAAGTAATAATTTTTGCTAAAAAACTTCTCTAGCGTAAGCTCAACCCCATAATTATAACCTGTGCCATTGTTTATTAAATTGGCTTTGTAGGTATTATTAAACGATGCTCCAAAATTCATTACCGAGTAAGAAGAGGAATTTATTTCGACAGGTACATTTGATACATGTTGGTAATAAGCTTCGGTTTTGATTCTAAAATCATTTTTTAAGTTTACATCATATCCTGCAATAATTTGATTGCTTTGGGTAAAACCTAAATTTCTATTCGTTTCTGAATGGGTGCTAAATTTATCTTTGTAAAAATACATCGCATAAGGCTGCACTTGATTATGGAGTCCATAACCTATACTCAATTTTTGATTTTCTTTTACTTGATAATTTATGGCAATGCGTGGCTCAACTGCAAATTTATCATTGAGTGTAAGATATTGAAAATGCAAACCGGAGTTCACAGTTATTTTTTCATTTATTCTATATTTCCATTGCGTGTAGGCTTGTATGAGATTTGTAGTACCACCAAAATCGTTATTAAAACCCCAAAATTGCTCACCTGATTTTTGCCTATATAAAAGTAAACTGTCTTTTGTTTGATAATGAATATTTTCCAACACAATCCCTGTTTGAATGGTGTTTTTGGCATTTATTTTCTTATTTATAAAAGAACTTAGCACAAATTTATAGTTGCTGTATCCAAAACCTCCCGTTGTTTTTGTATTTCCATTAGTTTGTATGCTGTCCCGATTGCTTCCATTGCCTTCATACGTAGCGGCAATGGTGGTTTTTATAAATGTGGAATTATTTAAGAAATAGGTATTACTCAACCCAATAATGCCTGTTCGAGAGCCAAAACGAACATTTTCTCCTTTGTTGGCAGGCGAAAATTGTGTAGAATCTCGTTTGCTATCCAAAAATTCGGTACTGCTTATGCCACCCAAGCCAAATAGTTTAAATGTACCTGCTTTTTTGGTAACAAAATTAAATTTGAACGATAAATCTTGATAAAATGGTATGGAAGCAAAGCCAAATTTTAAATTTAGAGAAGACAATAAAGAAAGTGTAGAGTAACGGTAAGCAACCAAATAACTCGAATTATTTTTCTTGCTAATCGGACCTTCTACAATGGCTTCGAGCCCCAAAGCACCAAGTTGAATGGTGCGTTCCATGCGTTGGTTATTGCCATTTCGCATTTTAATATCAAACACTCCCGATGTGGCGTTGCCGTATTCTGCGGGAAATGCT
>JAAFJZ010000446.1 GCA_013298205.1 Cytophagales bacterium | reverse complement strand
TTTTCATATTAAATGGGTTTGTTTTTTTTCTACTCTTTTCAGGATTTTCGCTACTCCTCACAATAGTTTAGTCTATTATAACGAGTAGTAGCTAGAATCTAAAAAGGTAAACCAAGTTCTAGGAATTTATTTTATTAAAAAGTAAAGAACTGGTTTTGTTAAGTATGTAAAATATTAAAAATCAATTAGATATGCTAATAAATTGTTTTCATGCCCATGTTCCACGGTTTCAACATAGCCCATAGTTTCAACCATGGGACATGAATACGTACCCATTGCATTATTTTTATTTTCAAATTCAATGTATGTAAACCGTTGAAATGGTTTTGCGAATTGATTGATTGATTGATTGCCCCACGGTTGAAACCGTGGGCTATGATTATAACCATGGGACATGAATACGTACCGATTGCATTATTTTTTATTTTCAAATTCAATGTCCGTACAACGTTGAAATGGTTTTTCGAATTTATTGATTGATTGATTGATTGATTGATTGCCCCACGGTTGAAACCGTGGGCTATGATTATTAACATGGTACAAAAAATATCAATCCAATTGCATCAATAATTATTTTAATTTTCGGTATTTAAAAATCTTTGAAAAGGAAGTTAAAAACTTCCGCCTACGGCTAAACTTAGATCAAATTTGAATTTGCGGAGATTAATTCGTTTATTTACCGCATAATTTGCGGAGAATAATTTGATTTGCGGAGAATAATAAATATATTTGTAGCATAAAATGCGGAGAATAAAATGTACGTACATCAAAAAAGAAATTGGCCCAACTTTACTTACGACCTAGATGCACTCACGGTCGCACTGGGAGATGTACGCCATAAGCAAGGAAAATTATGGGGATTAGTTAACAATATGGGTTTTGTAATAAAAGACGAAACTTTACTTAAAACCATAACCCAAGACGTAATAAAATCATCTGAAATAGAAGGCGTTTTGATAAACTTAGAAGAGGTTCGCTCTTCGGTGGCTCGCAAATTAGGTTTGAATGTGGGAGGGCTTGTTCCCTCAGATAGAAGCACCGATGGCGTGGTGGAAATGATGGTAGATGCAACCCAGAATCATGCTTCACCTTTAACCAAAGAACGATTATTTGCCTGGCACTCATCGTTATTTCCTTTTGGCAAAAGTGGGCATTATCAAATAGAAGTTGGCAAATGGCGAGATGATTCTACAGGTGCCATGCAAGTCGTTTCGGGAGCGATGGGCAAAGAACATGTGCATTTTGAAGCGCCAGCAGCAACAAAACTAGAAGCAGAAATGACTCAATTTTTGGAATGGTTCAACAAAAACGACCGCTTAGATCCTGTATTAAAAGCTGGAATAGCCCATTTTTGGTTTGTAACCATACACCCTTTTGATGATGGCAACGGACGCATAGCTCGTGCTTTGACTGATATGCAATTGGCTCGCTCGGAAGGCGATTCGCAGCGATATTATAGTCTTTCATCACAAATAAGAATAGAACGCAAAGCTTATTACGAATTATTGGAAAAATGCCAAAGAGGAAATTTAGACATAAGTGATTGGTTGGAATGGTTTGTAAACTGCATGAACAAAGCCTTAGATGCAAGCAACGAAGCTCTTAAAGATACTTTTGCTAAAGCCCAATTTTGGCAAAACCATCAGCAAACGAGTTTGAACGAGCGCCAACGATTTATGTTAAATAAATTATTTGACGATTTCTTTGGCAGTTTGTCTTCATCCAAATGGGCTAAAATGGCTAAAACTTCGCCTGACACCGCTTTGAGAGACATACAAGATTTGATAAACAAAGGGATATTAATAAAAGACGAAAATGCAGGCGGAAGAAGTACAAATTATGTGCTTTTGTAATATCTATTAACGCATCTTCATTTTTACCCAAAAAAGATTTAACCAAACCGCTGAAATTGAGGGCTTGGTATAGTTTCATTAATGATTTGAATGTGCCTTCCAGCTATACCTCACAACAAACACCTATAAACATACATCACTCCGGCTTGTAAAACCTCCAAGGTTTTGAAAACCTTGGAGGTTTTTTTCATATCTATGTTTTAATTAAATTTTTAAACGGTTGTTTGTATCGTTTTATATCATTTCCCAAGTTTCAATGTTGCCCCACAATATCATATCCCACGGTTTTAACATAGCCCATGGTTTTAACCATGAGACAAAAATACGTACCCATTGCATTATTTTTTATTTTCAAATTCAATGTCCGTACACCGTTGAAATGGTTTAATGACATTGATTGATTGCCCCACGGTTGAAACCGTGGGCTATGATTATAACCATTGGACAAAAAATATCAATCCAATTGCATCAATAATTATTTTAATTTTCGGTATATATAAATCTTTGAAAAGGAAGTTAAAAACTTCCGCCATGGTAGGTTTAAGTTACGCCTAGGGTAGAATTTAGACCAGGTTTATGATTTATTTTTTTAACTCGTTTCTTAGTTCTTTTATTCTTTCAATTGATAGTCCAGTAATATCTAAAATTGTTTCATTGTCAAGTCCTTTCAAAATTGATTTTTTTACTATTCCGATTTTTTCTTCTTCTCGAACTTTAAATTCAGCTTCCGTCTGTAATGTAAATATTTCACTTGCTTTTAAATGCAAACTATCCAA
>JAAFJZ010000444.1 GCA_013298205.1 Cytophagales bacterium | reverse complement strand
CTGCAGCATAAGCTTTTCTTCTTGCATCACTATTTGCTGGATGTTTATCTATGCAGTCTACTGAAAGCTGATGAAATTCAAAAAGTGGAGCCATCCATTCTGAATCTCTTTTTGCTAAATAATCATTAACAGTGACCAAATGTACGCCTTCTTTGGCTAAAGCATTTAAAAAAACAGGCAAAGTAGCAGCTAAAGTTTTACCTTCACCTGTAGCCATTTCAGAAATTTTTCCTTGATGCAAAGCTACACCACCTATTAATTGAACATCATAATGCACCATTTCCCAAGTAACATCTGAACCTGCAGCTGTCCATTTATTATACCAAACAGCTTTTCTACCTACAATTTCTATAGATTTTAATTTTTGTGATATCTTTGTATCCCAATCTGTAAGCTCAACGGTGAGTTTACCATTTTCTTTCCATCTACGTGCTGTCTCTCTAACTATTGCAAATGCTTTAGGTAAAATTTCGAGTAAAACCTCTTCAATTACGCTATTTTGTTCTTTTAATAATCTGTCTATTTGAGAGAAAATTTTGTCTTTTTCTATTAAATCTGTACTTTCATCAGAACTTCCTTTTGACTTCAATTCAGCAATGTGATTTATAATAGGCATTTTGCGCTCTTCAATAATGTTCATTAGCGAAGCTGAAGCTTCACGTAGAGCCTGATCTGAAACAGAAGAAAGTTTTTGATATTCTTCTTGAATCATATCCACATAAGGCATAATATTCTTTATATCTCTATCAGACTTTGTGCCGAATATTTTAGCTAGGCTTTTGGTAATCAAATCAAACATGGTGGTAGGGTATTTTTTAAGTGCGCAAATCTAATCTTAATTTCTATTATTATTGATTGAGGTTTTCTGATTTTTTTTAAAAAATACTTCATTAAGGTTAATAAAAACATTTAATTTTAAAAAAAATATAATCAAATCGAGTTTTGAAATTATAAAATTGATTGTTTAAAATTATTTACTTATCTTTAAGCTTTAGATTATTATTTATTTTTTAAAAATTCAAATATTAAATTTAAAACATTTTTAGTCAATTTAGAAAAAGTCATGAACCAAAGAATTGTTTTAGCCAAAACCCGAGAAGAAGTAGAAACTCATTTCCAAGTAACATTTGATAATATTGATTTGGAATACTTCCCTTTACCTCTTTTTAATAGTGCTCATTGTATGTATATTCCTTCAATCACTATGTCAAATCCATCGCAATTTATTTTCAGCAAGTGGGGTTTAGTAGATGGAAAAGCCAAACAAGATAAACCTACATTACTGATACCTTTAGAAAAAGTGCAATCAAAAAAGATATTTTTAAAATTGCTTTCTGAAAATCGATGTATAATTCCCGCAAATGGTATAATTCTAACACGAAAAACTAAAATAGGTGATATTCCTTATCATTACCATTTACCAAATTTTCCTTTACTTTCTTTAGCTGGCATTTATGCAGTTTGGGAAACCTCTGAAGGCAGTCTTCAATATACTTTTACATTAATTTCTTTGCCTTTTACAGATCCCAAAACACTTTCTGTATCTGAGATGCCTGCTATTATTCATCCTGAAAAACATTCAGAGTGGTTGAATGTAAAAACAAATGTTTTGGATGCTATTAAACTTTTATACCCCTTTTCTGCAGCAGAACTTAACTATCATTCTGTTCATAAAAAAATATTACAAAGTAAAGCAAATTCCGAAAAACTTCTTGAAGCTTTTCAGTATTTAATACCTGTTCAAACCAGTCTTTTTTAAAGTTTTAAATTCAAAAATATGCAACTTTAAAAACTAAATTTTTTATCAATAAAGTTGATATTTAAAATTTAGTTTGAATATATTGCGTCAAATTAAATACCCATGCTTACTGAAATTACATCGGGAATCAAAATTAGTGTAGTTACTGAATATCAGGCTTCATATTCAAATCCTAATAACTCGCATTACGTTTTTACCTATCAAATTACGATTGAAAATAATAGCAATTACACCATTCAGCTTTTAAAACGCCATTGGTCTATATTAGATTCAAATGGTGAAGCTCGTGATATAGAAGGTGAAGGAGTGGTAGGTGAACAGCCTATTCTTGAACCAAATGAAAAATACAGTTATGTATCAGGTTGCAATTTTAGATCACCAATAGGAAGAATGAAAGGGAATTACACCATGGAGCGATTGGTAGATGGGAGTAATTTTGAAGTGAAAATACCAAATTTTGTGATGACAGTTCCCTATTTATTAAATTGAAAATCAGAATTTTAAGCCATAGAATTTTAAATTTTATTATTTATTTATTCAAATCTGGCAACGCACATAGCATACACTCGCCATTCGTATTTTTTTTGTATAATGAAATAATCAAATCCCAAAAAACATATTACGCTTTTAAAGAAATAGAAGCCCAACGCTTTCGATTGCTGCATTCCCAGCAAATTATATTAAAAACTGATTTGGGGAATTCTTCATCTCAAAGCTACCAAATTTCGCTACAAAAACTTGCGCAAAATTCTTTGATGAATCGCAAGGAAGCCCAGTTTTTATTTCGATTAATGGAATGGAGGCAACCCGAAACAATTATAGAATTAGGTACCTCTTTGGGTATTACGACAGCTTATTTAGCCAAAGCTTGCGCAAA
>JAAFJZ010000442.1 GCA_013298205.1 Cytophagales bacterium | reverse complement strand
TACTATAGCAGGTGTCATCAAAACATAGCCCCAAGTATCCGCTTTTTTAAGCTCTTTTGCCGATGCAGGATTGGCTTTTAAAAGCCCCATTAGATCCAATTTGCTAAGTGCTTTTGTACCTAAATAGTAGGTTTGAGCTAGTTTTGATAGCGTATCAGGTCCATTTTCAGCAAGATTATACCTGGTTTCAGTAGGTTCTATAAAACCATTTCCTAGCTGTGTAACCACATTCGTTTGTGAATATGAATAAATAGAAGTGAAAAATACAATGGCAAGGGATAAAGTAAGGTTACTTGTTTTCATAATTGTTTTTAGTTTTTTAGTTTAAATTTAATTTAGGGTTTAGGGATGAAATGTTTGGCTTCGATACGCCAGTTAGGGTAGTCTTTATCTAACTTGTCCAAATCTTCTTTAGAAAAAGATGAAAGTGGATCGCCATCTAGCTGAATGATATGACCTTCAGCTGAAAAACGAATAATGTGAGTAATTGAAGAATCTTTGTCATTCATTAAAAGTTCAAACTTTGAGTTATCAAAATAAGATTTTCTTATATAGTTTTCATATTCCGCAAAAATCATTTCATTCAAGGTATCTATCAAATAACATTTAATAAACTTTCCCTCTTTGTAATAAGTCTCTTGCTTAACAGGAGCTTTTTCTGTAAATTCTAAAGATTTTCCATCTAATTTTCCGTTACTATACATTCTTATACTCCTAGGTTTGCCCGATTCATAGTAAGTATAATACTTTCCAGTAGCTTTTTTATTGAAAAACTTTAGTTCGGAACGGGCTTTAGGGTTACCATTTGAGTAAAAAGTATTCAATGAATCCAAAATAACTTCCCCAGAGGAATTAACAGGAATTTCCATTGAAAAAATATCTTTTTTAATCTCTCTATTTGAACAAGATGCTAGAAATAAAACCAAACTTGTAAATAAAAATGTATATATATATTGCTTGTTCATTAGAAATATTTATTCAACTATTGTATAATTTCCACCCTTTACTCCTTTGTACTTATATCCGTACTTATAAATAGTTACAGAATCATTTCTTGGTGTTGCAGGTGCAAATGGATTTTTTGCATCATTCCACATCCAATCTATAAAATCCATCCGATCCAATGAAGGCCAATCCTTCATATCATATACTTCTTTATTACCCATTCTATTTTTATCTCCGGAAGTAAAGTTGTAAGTTCCACCATATATTACATTCATAGGCAAATTATTAAACTTACTCATAAGATTCACTATAGGAGTGTAAACAGATAAAGTTAATACATAAAGATTTGTGGGGTGCGATTGCGAGCCTTTTAATTCAAAAACGAACTCATTCAATACATGCCTCGTTTTCATCATCCAAGACTCTTGTTTTACAGGTGCCACTCCATCACCACCTCCAGACCAAAGTGCTTTAGAAGAATTGATTTGATCTTGTCTATCAATAGCTCTAGCTATCGCCTTCCCCACAGCACCCACACCTTTATACACTCCAAAACCCAATGCCGCACCCGCAGCCGCCCCGATTGCTATGCCATTTACGGCTCTAACACCTATTTAATTATAAATTAACTGACCAAATTAAAGTAAAAAAGGAAAATAAACAATAAAATACTGTAAAAAATATTTCCAATTTAGAATTTAAAGGCTTTAATAAATCACTATTAGATTTATTTCTATAATACAATTCCCAAAAGCAATATGTAAAACAAAAACAATTGATCATTAATACAAATGGCCAATCTATCTTTTTAGGTGTATCGTTGCCAAAACTGATACTGTCGGAAAAAGTGTCAGGTGAAGACACCTGCCACGGGGTTGAATTTAATTTAGGGTTTAGGGATGAAATTTTTGGCTTCGGTGCGACAGTTGGGGTAGTCTTTATCTAATCTTTGGGTATCTTTAACCGTAAGAAATGATAAATCTGAGTTGATTTTTTGAATTCTGCCAGTTGAATCGAAAAAAATACCTTCATGTTCCCTTATCTTTTGATTTAGCGTATATATCGAAATCAATTTTGTAAGGTTATCTTGAGTGGAATAATCTCGAAAAATATTGTTTTCATAAACAGATAAAGTGTCTTTTGATAAAGAGAAGATAACTTCATAACTAATATTATCTTCTGCGTTATAAGAGCGATGCATTAACGTATCTCCTTTTTTGCTTTTATAAATAAATTTCCTATAAATTGAGCTATTACTAGGAATTTCAAGTTCTTCTAAGTTATTATTATAAATTGGTTCATGTTTTTTTTTAGTAGAACATGCGTTGATAATAATAAAAATTAAAGTGCTTCCGATTATTAATCTATTTGATATATTCATGTTTTTTATTTTTATAGTTATTTGTTTAAACCACTATAATGATAATCCCCATTTGGAGATACTTTATAAACTCTATAACCAACAGTATCCCACTTCGTTTTTCCAGCATCGTTCCACATCAAATCTCTAAATTTCTGGGCTCCATATCCGCCATCATACAAGTCTTTAAGAAATCTAATTGCATTAGCAAATCCTTTTTCCAATCTTGGCGAATTACCAGGCAAAGCAATTTCAGTTGGGTCGCCTCCATTCATTGTAACCTTAGCTTTTGAACCTGGATCTCCATTAGGAATACCATCTTCTCCATATCCATGTTCTCCATAAGGTT
>JAAFJZ010000441.1 GCA_013298205.1 Cytophagales bacterium | reverse complement strand
AAATACGATCTCTCTTTATAGCAGCGGAAGCCAAACCGCCACTCCAGACGATTTCATAGCAGGTATTCCTACCATTATAGGATGGAATAGGTCTGGTGGGGTTTATGTAAATGGATTATTAACTCAACCAGGTATTAGCTTCTTGCAACCAACCTATGTGCCAGCTTTATGGTCAATGACAGGAGTAAACACTTTTAGTAATGGCTCTGGAAGTGTAAGTGGTTCTGCCAAATGGATGACAGCTGGAGATGGCTCATTTAGCCCCAATGCCAATTCACTTAATGCGACTTATAATCCAGGTGCTGCTGACTATGTAGCAGGTCAAGTTACGTTGAGTTTAACCAGTCAAAACTTTGCGAATTGTAATGATGTGGTGAGTACAACTAAGATTATTTTCCAAACTATCCCTACAATTACTATGCCTTCTTTCAGCCCAGTTTGTGAAAATAATACACCTGTATTATTGACTGGTTCCGTAACAGGAGCTTTGGGCGGAATTTGGAGTATTCCTTCAGGACAAGGAATTATTAGTGCTACTACTTTGCCAGGCTTGGCTTACTTTACTCCTTCTCAGTCTCAGATTGATTTTGGTAAAGCTAACTTACTATTTACCTCTACAGGTAATGGTACTTGTGCCAACCAAACTAAAAATGTGACTTTAGATATAATAAAAGCCCCAACAGCAAACGCGGGTACAGACATAGGTGTGTGTAATTTGCTTACAGGGCCAATTCAATTAAGTGGAGCCGTAACTGGAGCTACTGGTGGAATATGGAGCAGTGCAGGTACAGGTGCTTTTTCTAGTATTACGGCTTTAAATGCCATTTATACCGCAAGTCCGGCAGATATAGCTACACTTACAACTGGTATTTTACTTACTTTTTCTACAACTGGTGTAGGTACTTGTAAAGATGTTTCAGATCAAATCTTAATTACTTTTGAGCCATCTAAGCAAGTAAACGCAGGAGCTAATGCTATAATATGTAGAGATGGTGTGAATACTAAAATACAATTACAAGGTTCTGGCACTTCGGGTATTTGGAGCGGTGGTACAGCTGCAAATTTCTCTCCGGATGTGAATTCTTTATCAGCAATTTACAGTCCAACTGTTGCGGAATTAGCAATGCCTTCACTTACACTTACTTTGACAAGCGTAAATAATGGCTCTTGTTTACCAACTACATCCGTGGTTTCGTTCACGTTCCAAGATGGGCCATCTATTACTGGATTGTCAAATCAATCTTTGTGTAAAAATAACGCAGTAGTTACTTTAAACCCTAGCCTTACTAATGCTACTGGAGGTACTTGGTTAACCAGTGGAAATGGAACATTCTCATTCTCTAATGTTACAACAGGTGTTGGAAGTTATACACCAAGCACATCAGATATGAATAGTTTGATTAAACTTACTTATAGCACTACAGGAAATTCTTTTGGATGTAATTCGGCTACAAGAACAATTGATTTAACGTTTACTCCTTCGCCTACTGTAAGTGCGGGTCCTGACAGAACAATTTGTGCTAACACCACCTTAACTTTGACAGGTTCGTTTGGCGCACCTGCTACTGGTTTGATTTGGGGTTCTGTTAGCAACCCTGTTGGAACTACCAATGGTTTGAGTACACTCACTACATTTGGATACAATCCTTCTGTTGATGACAAAAACTCAGTTATTAACCCAACTGGGATAAGATTATTTGTTACGGCAACTGCT
Organism: Cytophagales bacterium; assembly: GCA_013298205.1. Lineage (GTDB taxonomy): Bacteria > Bacteroidota > Bacteroidia > Cytophagales > UBA9547 > JAAFJZ01. Next base: position 941 of record JAAFJZ010000441.1, on the reverse strand, counting down.
ACTGGATGTAATCCTGTTATTTCTTCAATGAAATTAGATTTTACACCTGCTCCACAATTAGCTGTTACGAACAGCGTAATCCCATCTTGTGCGGAAGGCTTGGCTGTTCAACTTAACGGAACGGTAAGTGTATCTAGTGGCATGATTTGGAGTACTACTGTAGCTGGGGCTCGATTTGCACCTTCTAACATAGATAAAAATCCATCTATATTGTTCCCTTTAAGTGTTACAGGTAGTGTTTTAGTAACGCTTAATAGTACAGGTGATGGCTCTTGCGCACCAGCCGCTCAACAATTAGTTACAATTAATATTGCTCCTAAACCTACCATTAGTATCATTGAACCTTACATTATATGTGGTAATAACCGCACGTTTACCTTAAATGCCAATAACCTTACAGGTAGTGTTACTGGAGTGGAATGGCTAGTGGCAGGAAAAACTTTTACTGGAAACAATAGCTTGAACTCTCCTTATACAGCCACAGCAGCTGATAGCTTAAATGGTTTGGTTGGAATTCAAATTAGAACCACAGGAAATGGTTTATGTAGCCCTGTCAGTGCTTTTACTACACTAACAGTAACTTCTCCTCCTAATACTCAAGTAAGCCTTTCTCAAAGACTTTGCGAAAATAATCCTTTAGCTCAAATTTCAGGAAGTGTGAGTGGAAGAGCAGGTACAACTGCTTTATGGACAAGGAACGGCACAGGTTTATTTAACACTAATGCTAGCCCTACAAGTACTTTACTCACTACTGATTATACACCTACAGCAGCAGATTTAGCTGGAGGATCAGGTATTGTTACCTTAAGTTTGACTTCTGTAAGTCTTTCTCAAGGTGAGTTGCCCGGTAATGTTTGCCTAGAAAAAACAAAATCAATGGCAATAATTTATACTCCAAGACCTAATTTCACAAGTGTAACTCCTTCTACAATATGTGGAGA
>JAAFJZ010000440.1 GCA_013298205.1 Cytophagales bacterium | reverse complement strand
GCACGGCTGGTGCTATTATGGCAAAAGAGCTTATCAAAGCGAATTTGAATTGGAATATCAAACAATGCATTGAAGAAATAAGGATTCAAAAGGAAAAAGTAGAAAAGATTTTTTCTATTTATGTTACTGACAATGAGGATGTTTTGGTAGGTAGGTTGTCGCTTAAAAAGATGATTCTTGCCAAAGACCAGAATTTGGTTAAAAATATTTATGAAGATGATGTTGTGGCGGTAGAATCGTACAAAAGTACGGATGAGGTTGTGGATATTATGCAGAAATATGATTTGGAATCTATCCCTGTAATCAATGTACAGCAAAAATTAATAGGGCGCATCACGATAGATGATGTTGTAGATGTAATTCAAGATCGCAACGAGCGAGATATGCAAGCTATGGCTGGTCTTACCGATTCGGTAGAGGAAGATGACAGTTTGCTCAAACTCACCAAGGCCCGTTTGCCATGGCTTTTAATTGGGTTATTGGGGGGGATCTTAGGAGCGAAAATCATAGGATTGTTTGAAAAAGATATACTTTTAATCCCTGCAATGGCATTTTTTATCCCACTTATTACGGCTACAGGAGGCAATGTAGGCGTGCAATCTTCATCTATGATTGTACAAGGTTTGGCTAATAAATCTTTTGTAGGGCGAAATTATGCATCGAGGTTGGGTAAAGTCTTGCTTGCTGCATTCATCAATGGCTTGATTATCTCTGTTTTGGTTTTTGGTATTGTGATACTGACAGGCGATAGCCTTAATTTGGGTTTAATTGTAGCAATCTCTTTATTTTTTGTGGTGATTATGGCATCAGTTTCGGGAACGCTTACACCTTTGATTTTAGCTAAATTTGGGATAAATCCTGCGATAGCTTCAGGACCTTTTATCACAACGGCAAACGATTTAATCGGAATTGCGATTTATTTTATCATTGCTAGAATTTTGTATTAGGCTTTAAACTATAAAAATTAAGGATATTTTTCAGCAATTGTTTTTAAAATATCGTCCAAACCATTGAGTCTGATTTCATATAAAGTAGCCAATTGAACGCCTAACTTTCCTTCAGGAAAACCCTTTCTTTGAAACCATTCGAGGTAACTTACTGGCAATTTATAGAGAATGGTACCTTGATATTTGCCAAAAGGCATTTTCATTTTGACAAGCTCTACTAAAATCGCAGGATTGGGTGCTTGGGTATTTAACATGATATTAAGTTTGAAATTATAATATTAACATTAAAATCAGTTTTCTAAGTAAAAAAAATCTCTTTTTAATTTAAAATTCTAAAAAGAGATTGTAAAGAGTAACTTATATTGCGTTAAATTGTTAGTTCATTGTTTCAAACACGCAATTATCAAAAAAAATTAAAATGAAAAAAATAGCAATATTTGCATCTGGCTCAGGAAGTAACTTTGAAAACATAGTTCTGTACTTCAAAAATCATTCTGAAATTGAAATTGAAGGCTTATATTGTAATAATCCTGATGCTTTTGCTTTAACTAGAGCTGAAAAATTCGGAATTACAAAAACTGTTTTTTCGAAACAAGAACTGCAAAATTCTAATCTTTTATGTAAAGATTTAATTGAAAAAAAAATAGACTATATAGTTTTAGCTGGTTTTTTATGGCTTATACCAGGGCATTTCACAAACGAATTTCCTAATAAAATCATTAATATTCACCCTGCTTTATTGCCAAAATATGGAGGGAAAGGAATGTATGGAATGAACGTTCATAAAAAAGTAATTGAAAACAAAGAATCTGAATCAGGTATTACAATTCATTTTGTAAACGAAAATTATGATGAAGGAAATATTCTTTTTCAATTCAAATGTAAAATATTAAATTCAGATACTTCAGAAACTCTTGCAAATAAAATTCATCAATTAGAAGTAGAAAATTACCCAAAATCTTTAGAGAAAATTTTTTATAATGAATTGATTTAGAAGCACAATTTAATTTTAAAATACAAACTAAAAAATCATACTTTTTTCTTTTAATTCTTTTAAATCATGTCCTACAAAATAATCCATACCGCAGATTGGCATTTGGGTCAAAATTTCAAACACCGAACAAGGCTAGAAGAGCAAACGCTTTTTGTACATTGGCTTTTAGAAATTTCTAAAAAAGAAAAAATAAATGCCATAATTGTTGCAGGCGATATTTTTGATACCGCAAATCCTCCGATTGAGGCTATGAATTTGTACCATTTTTTCCTAACGCAGGCTATTAAATTAGATATTGAGGTAATTATTGTAGGTGGAAATCACGATTCGGCAGCTCGGCTAAATACAACGGGAGGTCTTTTGAAAATGCTAAACATACACGTGGTTGGTGGAGATGCAGGTAATTTGGGGCAAATAATTCCATTGAAAAATAAACAAACGAATGAAGTAGAAGCTGTAATAATCGCTGTGCCTTATTTGCGTGAAGCCGATGTAAGAAAAATTAATGAAGGCGAAAGTGTAAAAGAAGCTAAATCTACGTTTGCAGAAAGTGTAAAACTTCACTACGATAAACTTTTGGATGAAGCGAAAACCAATTATCCAAATGCAATTGCCATCGCAACTGCACACTTATATGTAAGCGGCAGTTTAGTTTCGGATGCTACAAAAGAAAATATGCACGCAGTTGGTACGTTGGGCATGGTTCCTTCACATAGTTTTAATGAAA
>JAAFJZ010000439.1 GCA_013298205.1 Cytophagales bacterium | reverse complement strand
TAATGTTTGGCTTTAAATCCCATTTTGATAAGTTTCATAGCCAAATCTTCAGTACTTTTCCTTGATAGACAATAAATAATTCCTGGTTCTGATTTATGTTTATTAAGAAATAAACCAATTTGTTGCAATTTTTCTCTACCCGCTGCAATATTCAAACTAATATTAGGTCGGTCAAAAGAAGAAATAAACAATTTAGTTTCATCTAAACCCAGCTGATTCATTATGTCTTTACGAGTCAATTTATCTGCTGTTGCAGTTAGAGCAATAAGAGGTACATTTGGAAAATTCTCTCTAAGTATATTTAATTGTTTGTATTCTGGCCTAAAATCATGTCCCCAAAAAGAAATACAATGCGCCTCGTCAATTGCAAAAAGATTAACTTTAAGTTGTTTAATAAAACCCAGAAAACCTGACATCAATTTTTCAGGAGCAATGTACAAAATCTTCATTTCACCACTAAAACAAGCTTTTTCAATTTCATTTTGCTCATCTCTTGTGTTGCTGCTATTTAAAAAAGCTGCTGAAACTCCATTTGCTTTTAACCCTTCAACTTGGTCTTTCATTAAAGCAATCAAAGGTGAGATAACAATACAAATACCTTCATTGATTAATGCAGGTATTTGATAACAAATTGACTTCCCACCTCCTGTGGGCATTAGGACTAAAGCATCATTACCTGAAAGAATATAATTTATAATTTCTTCTTGAATAGGTCGAAATGTATCGTAACCAAAATATTCCTTAAGTACACTATGTGGAGTGAGAATCATACAATTATAAAATTATTTTGCAAACTATAAATAAATAGGATAAAACTAAAATATTAACAATTGAAGTGATTGAATAAAAAACTAAATTTTTAAAAGAGCATTCCATTTATTACTTGAATCCACCAATTAAAAAAACTTTTCAAAAAAAAAGTCTGCCCTTGCGAGCAGACTTAACAACCTAATCAACCAAAAAATATCAATCGTGGATAGAAAATTTATCCAACAACAAGCCCATAAGTCTATCGTGTGCTATCATGTAATTTTCTTCATGCACTACATCCTTTTTATTCCTAGGTCTAGCCAAATGAATCGGAACGATTTCTTTGATTGTAGCAGCAGGTCCATTATTCATCACCACTACCCTATCAGAAAGGAAAATCGCCTCATCTATATCATGCGTAACGATTACAATTGTTTTTTCTCTATTATCCAAATTCCATAGTTTTAATAGTTCTATGTGCATGGTAGATTTGGTAAGCGCATCCAAAGCACCGAAAGGCTCGTCAAGTAGTAAAATACTAGGGTTAATAGCAAAGGCGCGAGAAATAGCTACTCTTTGTTTCATCCCGCCAGAAAGCTGTCCAGGAAGTTTGTCTTTATGTTCCCATAGTTTTACCATAGCAAGATTTTTCTCTACAATCTCTCTTTTCTCTGCGGTAGTTTTATCTTTAAGTACGCTATCTACAGCTTCATATATGTTCTGGTAAACGGTAAGCCAAGGCAAAAGAGAATAGTTTTGAAAAACAATTCCTCTATCGGGCCCAGGACCTGTAACTTTTTTGCCATTTGCCAAAACTTCCCCTTGGGTAACTTTTGTCATGCCACTCACAGTACCCATAAGTGTAGATTTTCCGCAACCTGAGTGACCGATTAAGGCTACGATTTCACCTTTTTTAATCGTTAAATCAATGTCTTTTACGGCTATGTAATCACCTTTGGGCGTATCAAAACTTACAGTAAGATTTTTGATTTCTATACTTATTTTATCGCTAGGTGTTGCTATTTCTTGAATTGTTTCAGTTAATATTTCTGTATTCGGATTCATAATTTTTTCATTTTAAATGTTTGAATAAAACTTAATGTTAAGAAAACGAATAACGTTTCTGTAAATAGTTAAAAAATTTATCGAGAATCAAACCCACTAAACCAATAATCAGTATGGCTGTCATTACCCTTTCTAAACTGCCTCCATTGTAACTATCCCACACAAAAAAACCAATTCCCAAACCTCCGGAAAGCATTTCACCTGCTACAATTACCATCCAAGCTACACCGATACTCAAGCGTAAGCCTGTAAATATGTATGGAAGGGCAAAAGGAAGCATGATTTTTGTAATGTATTTGTACATTGAAAAACCAAAAGCTTTTCCTACATTTTTATGATCCATAGGTATAGAGGCTACACCTAAAGCTGTATTGATAAGCGTAGGCCAAAGTGAAGTAATAAAAATCATAAATATTGTAGCGCCTGAAGCGGATTTTAAAGCTATCATTCCCAATGGAAACCAAGCCAAAGGAGAAACAGGTCTCAATATTTGAACCAAGGGATTGATTAAGTTCATGCCCACTTTGCTCGCTCCCATTACCAATCCTAGAGGGATTGCGATAAGACTTCCCAAAAGAAATCCCGCAAATACACGACCTAAAGAACTCAAAAGTTGTGTCATAATTCCTTTATAACCAGGATCGTCTGGGTTATCGTAAAATGGATTTTCGTTGATAAATAATTCTTCAAAAACAATCAGTGTGCTTGAAGGGCTAGGTATTTCTTTTTCTGTATAAATATGCACCGTTTGCCAAATAGCCCATAATATAAATAAGCTACCGATGAGGTAAAAAAACGGACTTATTTTGAGAAAAGTCCACTTGAGGGATTTTAATGTTGTTTTCATATTTTGAT
>JAAFJZ010000044.1 GCA_013298205.1 Cytophagales bacterium | reverse complement strand
TAAAACTAAGGTCAAAAATTTTATCATTTTCAGGCAGTAAGCAATTCAAAAAATCAATCAACTGAGGCTTGCTCGCTTCTTCACCAAAGAGTTTTTTAAATCCAAAATCTGTAAAAGGATTGATATATTTGGAGTACATAGCTTAATAATTGTGTTACAAATATAGGTGTTTTTTTTGAAGTTTCTAAAACGCTCTTTTTAAGTTGAGTTGGTTTTAGTTTGTTTAAAAACCCTTGATCAAGACATCGTAAATGGTTACACTGGAAATCATTTTTGGTTTTCACATTTTAATCACTATTTTTGGACGATTTTTGATAAAGTAAAACATTTCATATGAAACTCCGCACGCTGCTTGACAATTTATTAGCAACGCTATTTATATATTTTTTCTTATTTGGATTATCCAAAATTCCTGTTGGAAATACTGATTTATTTAACCCACTAAGTGATATGTTTAGCGATTTCGAGCTAAGTGATATAGCTTTTTCTCAATATAGAGAGCTTCAAGAAGCAGACACTAATATGGTTATAGTCAATTTTGGAGATTTAAACCGAGGTCAATTGGCTGAGCTTATTAATGTAATCAATGAATATGAGCCTAGCTGCATAGGAATAGATGCTTTTTATCGCAATCCAAAAGATTCTGCTATGGATGCTGCATTAGCAGATGCATTTTCCAAAACAAAAAAATTAGTTTTGGTTTCTGAGTTGTTAAATTTCGATCGAGAAAAAATGTCTCATGATTCGTTAAAGGTATCAAATCCTATGTTTTCACAATATGCGATACCAGGTTTTGCAAATATGATTACTTCTATTGGATCTAAAGGTAGCAATGAATTTAGAGTTGTTAGGGTGTTTGGAACTCAATCTGAGAATACAAAAACTAAAAAAATAGACTATTCCTTTGCTTACACCTTAGCAAAAATTTATAATCCTGAATCAATTAAGAACTATGAAAAGTGGAGAAAAACCCAAGAAGAAAAAGGTCCATATATTGTGAACTTCAGAGGAAATATTTACGGAGAAAGTTTTAGGTTTAGCACTTTAGATGTGGAAGATGTATTTAATAGAAACTTTGTTCCTGAATTAATCAAAAACAAAATTGTTTTATTAGGTTTTATGGGGCATAGCTTAGATACAAAAGCTGAAATCTATGGAGAAGATAAGTTTTTCACACCCTTAAATAATAAATACGTAGGCAAAGCTTATCCTGACATGTACGGATTAGTCGTACACGCAAACATATTATCAAACATATTATATGGTAATTTTATTTCAAACCATCCCTTTATGTTTAACTTACTTTATGGTTTCTTATTGGTTTTCCTTTCGGTATGTCTTTTCCATTATATAAAAAGAAAATATGACTTGTTTTTTGATATTGCAACCATATTTATTCAGTTAATTTTTATTGTATTAATTAACTATGTTGTAGAAATTTTTATATTTAATAAATATAATGTAAAAATTGATTTATCAATCGGAATGGTATGTTTAGCTCTCTCAGCGCAGTTAATGGAAGTTTACTTGGGGATTTCGAGTGTGGTATATGTAAAAGTTTTTAAGAAAAAATTAGATAGAAAGGTTACTTCTTATTAATTTTTGCGTATATAGAAACATACAAACTTATTAAATTTAAAAAAACAAAAAATGAAAACTTTTAAAAGCCTAATTTTTATTGTAAGTGCTTCACTAACAATAAATGTAAATGCACAAGATATGTTTAAAGTGTTAGCCTCTAAAGGTACAAACACAATATCATTGAATGGCAAAACCAGTAAAATAGTTACAGGTTTAAAACTAGACAAAAATGCAACTATCGAAGTTGGAGCTAATAGTTATGTAGGGTTGGTTCACAATTCAGGAAAAGCAATCGAAATTAAAACAGCTGGCGTTTACAAAATAGCTGAATTATCTAAAAAAATAATTGCTTCAAATACAACTGTTGCTAAAAAATACACTGATTTCGTAATGAACGAACTTACAAGTGTAGGAAGCGCATCAGGCGCTACTAATATCACAGGTTCAGTAGAAAGAGGTTCTGATGATGAGTTGTTAAAAGCAGTTTGTCCTAATAGTACAGACATACTTGGTAATATTAATTTGAGGTGGTTGCCAGTTACTGGTGCTAAATCTTATATTATTACCATAAGTAACATGTATGAAGAACCATTAATGGTTAAAGAAACTACTTTAGAATCTTTATCTTTAGATTTGAACTCTAATGAATTAAAAAATCAAAAAGCTTTGATTTGGAATGTTGCAGTGAAAGATAAACCAGATTTCAAATCAGGTAATCATGCTTTAACATTTATCGAAGCAACAAGATTAGTTGAAATTAACAAAAATTTGGCTGATTTGAAATCAGAAGTTACTGAAGAAACTGCTCTTAACAAAGTTATATTAGCTAAATTTTATGAAGATAATAAATTATATTTAGATGCAATTGATAGCTACAAAGCTGCAATGAAAATTGAACCAGAAGTTGCCGAATATAAAAAAGTGTATAATGACTTCTTAACAAGAGTTGGATTACCTAATTGTGTTGAGAAATAAATTTTATCTAATAAGTTTTGTAATAAAAAAAGCCCGATACGGGCTTTTTTTATTTAATTCCCCACTCAAATTTCGACTAGAGGATGATAAAAAATAGGTTTATTATCATTTTAAGTTTAAAAAAAATGAAGGTGAATTTAAAAGATAGGAAAGCATTTTTATTCAAAAAGCATTGAAATGTCGTCTTTTCCTAAGCTTTTAATAAAGCTTTCTTCGGGGTTAATTAGATCTTCTGCCAACTTAAGCTTATTTTGTTGAAGTATTAATATCTTCTCTTCAATCGTATTTCTTGTAATGAATTTATAAGTAAATACACTTTTTAATTGACCTATTCTATGTGCTCTATCTACTGCTTGCGCTTCAGATGCGGGGTTCCACCAAGGGTCAAGTACAAAAACATAGTCTGCTGCCGTAAGGTTTAAACCCGTACCTCCAGCTTTTAATGAAAGCAAAAATAGCTTTATTTCTTCGTTGTTTTGAAATTCATCTACTTCTTTCTGACGATTTTTAGTTGAGCCGTCAAGATAAGTGTATTTGATTTTAAGTTCTTTGATGTTTCTTTCTAAAATAGATAGATTTTTACAAATTGGCTAAAAATTAGTACTTTATGATTTTGTTCTACCAAATTCTGAATCATAATCATTATTTGTTCCATTTTGCCTGAAGCTTGATTATTTTCTTCTCCTAACATTGCAGGATGATTTGCTATTTGACGCAATTTTGTAAGTCCTTGTAAAAGTACAAAGGTTTTATTCTCTTTATTTAGGCTTTGTTTTCCATCCTGTTCTATTATCATATTTCTATAATACGATTTTGTTTCCTCATAAAATTTCTCTTGATCAGGAAGCATGTCGCAATAATGAATATTTTCCACTTTGGGGGGCAAATCTTTTAAAACCTGAGTTTTTAACCTTCTCAAAATAAATGGTTTAATAATAGAGTGCAATTTTTTAAGTTTGTCTAGGTTTGTTTTTTTCTCAATAGGGTTGAGGTAAAAATCTTTAAAAAAAGGTAATGTCCCTAGCAATCCTGTATTGCAAAATGTCATTTGAGACCATAAATCAAGTGAACTGTTTTCGATAGGTGTTCCAGTAAGGCTAAGTTTGTTTTTAGATTTTAATTTTGTAATTTCTTTAGTTGTTTGTGAGTTTGGGTTTTTTATTGCCTGTGCTTCATCTAGAATAATATAGTTATAATAATACTTATGAAGTATTTCTACATCTTGTCTTAAAGTACCATAGGTGCTAATTACTAAGTCGTAGTTATTAAACAAATCAACATTTTTAGTTCTTCCCGCCCCTGTATGTGTGTAAACGTTAAGGCTTGGAGTAAATTTTTTAGCTTCTAATTGCCAGTTGGTTATTAAAGAAGTAGGAACGATTAAGATAGATGCTTGTGTGGCTTTATTTTCCTTTGCAGACAAAATTAATGCAAGTGTTTGTATTGTTTTCCCTAAACCCATGTCGTCTGCCAAACAACCTCCAAGATTGTAAGATTGCAAAAATCTAAGCCAATTATAACCTGCTTTTTGATAAGGCCTTAATGAGCCTTTAAAGCCTTCTGGAAGAGGAAAATCTTCAATTTGAGTGAAATCTTTTAATTTTTCTAACTTATTAGAAGTTCTTACTGTGGCATATTGATTGTTTTTTAAATCTCCTAAAACACCCAAATGATGTTTATCAAGTTTTATTTCTTGTGTATCATTTTCTGGCTTTGCAAAAGCAAATAAATCTGCAAATTTACTAAGCCATTCCTCTGGAATTATTGCAATTTGGCCATTTGGCAGTGTAAACTCTTTTTTCTTTGCAAGTATTAATTTTCGAATTTGCCAAAATGAAATTTCATAATCCCCAAAAATTACTTTTGCTTTCACATCAAACCAGTCATATCCTTCATCAATTGTTAGATTAATTTCGGACTTGCCAATAAAATAAGTATTGTCTTTTATGGATTGTTTGAGTTCTATGCCCAATGCTTTAAGCTCATCTATATTTCTATTTAGCCAATCGAGTGCAGCATATTTTTCTGATAAATGCTTACTATTTCTAAAAACAATTTCTTTTTTTTCAAACCAAGCCAATTTGTCTAGTTCCCAAGATTTAAAACGCTTTATTTTGTGGAAAATATAGGAATTATTTGTTTTTTCAAGTTTCACAAAAACGGGTAAAGGGTCTGATGATGGAAATAAAAATGACCCATATTGAAAATTTAGTTCAAATAAAATTTGCTCTTCCAAAAAATCACTGTTTTCGTTTTTGTCGTTTAATAAATTTAGTTGTGAACCTATTCCTGAAGATAAAATACTGCTAAAACTTAGTACAGCTTTAGAGTCTGCTACTTCAGATTTGATTTCAAATCCTTGTGCATAAACATCAAATTCAGCAATCAAGGGCTGAATAAATTTTTTATAATAAGTATCCTCTAGTTTTCTAGGAATTTCAATATTAGATTTTTGCAAAAAGGGCTTGATTTTGTTACCCTCTACATCTTTTTCAAATAAATATATAGTATTACCTAAAATCATACATGCCGGTAAGTTATTGATTATGTATGCATTTTTGAATTGGAACACGATTTTCTCCTTTTTTTTATAAAGGATAGGAAAATACACGGTTTTTTCTTCGTCTCTTCTAAAATGAAAAGTAACTACTGCAGGTTCATCTGCAAAAAAAAGTTCTTTATATATAGGTTCTCCATCTTTTCCCATTTCAAAAACCATTCTGTCTTTAAGCAATGGAATAATCTGAGATTTAATGCCATCTACATGTTTTTGGATTAGTTTTTTTATACCATCATCCGTTTTGTGAGGGTCGAATACTTTTGCAAAAAACTCTGATGGAGTAATTTTTTTATTAGAAAAATGTTTAGTAATGTATTCTTCATCTAGCCTATCAATGAGTGAGATAATTTTGAAATCAATTTCATCCAATCCAGATTCAAATTCAGTTGCATTTTTGCCAGCAATATTTTGATGCTTGTAAGTTAACCGTTCTTTTGCATCTAATTCTACAATATATGAATCAATCAAATAACCCAAATAAGGATGCAAATAAATCGTGTATACGTGCTTAAAGGGTTGGTTTGGTGAAATATTCATTAGTCTTAAATCAATTAAAAAATGCAATGTAAGACAAAAAAATATTTATAAAGTTAAAAAAAAATTAAATCAGAATTTTATCATTAAAAATTATTCATATCTAAGATGTTTTACAGATTCCCCGCGATTGGCTAGTTCTTTTAATGAATCTATACCAATTTGTAGATGCTTTTGGGCAAAAGTGCTTGTAACGATATTGTCACTTTTAGACGTTTTAACTCCTTCTGGGGTCATAGGATTATCTGAAACCAAAAGCAAAGCACCATGTGGGATGCTATTTACAAAGCCTACCACAAAAATGGTTGCAGTTTCCATGTCTATTCCCATTGTTTTTATTTCTTGGAGGTATTTTTTAAATTCTTCATCATGCTCCCATACCCTTCGATTGGTTGTATAAATTGTACCAGACCAATAATCTAATTCATGCTTTAAAATGGCTGATGATACAGCTCTTTGCAAACGAAAAGATGGCAAAGCAGGTATTTCGGGTCTTAAGTAATCGTTACTAGTCCCTTCTCCACGAATCGCTGCAATTGGTAAAATTAAATCGCCAATCTTCGTTTTTTTTAATCCTCCACATTTACCCAAAAAAAGAGCTGCTTTGGGCGAAATGGCAGAAAGCAAATCCATAATTGTAGCGGCCATAGCGCTGCCCATACCAAAATTTATTATTGTAATGTTTTCAGCTGTTGCGGTTTGCATCGGTTTATCTCTTCCAAGAATTTCACAGCCAAACTTTTCAGAAAACATTTGAACATAATTTATAAAATTAGTCAGCAATATATACTCACCAAATTCTTCCAAAGGGGTTCCTGTATATCTTGGTAACCAATCTTTTACTATTTCATCCTTTGTTTTCATGGTGTTTTTTTATTAATAGAACGAAAAGATGTTATTTAAGTTGAATAAAATCTTATTTCTCAACAATTAGAGCTTCTATTTTGATCGATTTTTATGGTTTTTTGTTATTATTATACAATCTCAAAACAAGAATTGATGAAATTGAAATTTTATATTTTTATCAATTATTTGTTAAGATTCATTATTAAATGATAAAGTTCTTGATGCAGGTGTGAAACTATTTTAACTGAGAATAATTTTTTAACGGCTAAATATCCATTGAATCCCATTTCGGAAAGTTCCTTTTTATTTTGATTAACAACTATTTTTAAATTATTTTCAATGCTTTCTTGGTTTTGTTCAAATATGTATCCACATTCTTTTTTAATAACCCATTCGCTTAATTTCATTTTTGAATCTATCAAAATAGGTATTTTGTTCTCCAATGTTTTTACAATTTGAACTCCAAAATGGTCGTTTTCTCCCCCAATTATTGCAAAATTGAATTCATGATCATTGAAAAAGTTAAAAAATCTATTTTTAATTTTATTTACTTTTATGGATTTTAAAGTGTTTTGATAATTATTTGGTATTTCGTTAATGAAGTATAATTCAATATTTAAGTTATTTTCAAGGCATATTTTGACTAGTGCATTCTGTAAATTTAACTGAAATACTTCGTCATTTTGAAATCGAAAAATAAGAATTTGAAATATTGAACTTGAATTTTCTATACGATTGTAATTGATAAGTGTCTCAAATTCAAAACCTAATGGTATAACTACAGGTTGTATTCTAAGTGGCAAATAAGCGTTTATAAATTCAGCTTCTGTACAAAATTGTATCGCTTTTGCAGAGTTAAGGCGAATTTTATATTTGAAATGATAACATATTCTTTGGCTCCAATTTTTAAATTTTATTTTATCTAAATCTCCATGTGGAGAAATTATGTAAGGAATTTTATTATGATAGGCAAAATTTATTCCTAATGAGCTAATAAGATTGGAAACTGAAAAAATCTGAATGATATCGAAATTTAAAAATTCGCTAAAAAGAGTTTTTTTGTTTTCTCTTATTAAATTGACGTTTATATTATAAATAGAAACCTCATTTAAAATCGATTTCTCAGGTAATTTATGACATATTGTAATTACGCTAACTTGGAAATTGTATCTTTTAATTAAAAATTCAGCCTGATTTTGAATGCAAACTGAAACGAGGTTGAATTTATTAGCATAATTTGGAGCAAAAAATAAAACTTTCAATTTTTGCAAAAATCAAATTTAAGTAGTTTAAAAAAAATTATAACAAAACGTGCACAGAAACCACGTCTTCTATTCTATGCAAGTTTTTGTAAATTCCTGTAGCTTTTTCTGGTTCATCGGTAAACGAAACTTTACATTCAGAATCAGTTTCGGAAATTTTTTGATAGTTCAAAGTGTCAACCATTTGACCTCTTTTTCTGAAATTCATCATGATTCTATCTATAGTCTCTGGAGTGTGTTTACACTTTATGAGCCATGAGTGTGTCTGCATATCTTAGTTCTTCTTTTAGTTCTTCTTCTTCAGGTACTCTTGTTTCAGGGTAGTAAATTGTCTCGCTCAAGCTTGCTCCAGGTGGAACCATTGGCAATACATTATCTTCTTTTAGCACTTTAGCATGTAGTAAGAATGGGCCATCTGTTGCATAAGCTAGTTTTACTGCATCAGTGTATTCTTCTAAATTTGTAGCGCATGCAGAAGCTACACCGTAAGCTTTAGCTAAAAGTACGTAATCAGGGTTGAGAATGTCTACTCCAGAATAATTTTTGTTATAAAATTGTTCTTGCCATTGGCGAACCATGCCAAGATAATTATTATCTAAAACCAATATTTTTATTGGCCATTTTTCTTGTACGCAAGTAATTAATTCTTGTAAGTTCATTTGAAATGATCCATCTCCCGAAATACACCATACAGAATGATTTGGAGCAGCAGCTTGCGCACCCATTGCAGCAGGAAAACCGTAACCCATAGAACCCAAACCTCCAGAAGTAAGGAAGTGATTAGGCTTCATTCTATGCAAATATTGACTTGCCCACATTTGGTGTTGACCTACATCAGTGGCAACAATCATATTTTCTGGAGACATTTTATCTAGCACATCTATTGCTGATATCATGTTGAAAACCTTATAATTAGCTTTTTTTAATGGGTATCTATCTTTTAATTTATTAAGATGAGCAATCCATTCTTTTCTTTCACTTTGATTACTTGAATCCAAACTAAGTTTGAATTTAGGTAATGTGAGCTTTAAATCTCCATGTAGGAAAACGTCAGCTTTTATATTTTTACTATTTTCAGAACGATCAATGTCTGCATGAATTATCTTTGCATTTGGAGCAAAATCTTTTAACCTACCTGTTATTCTATCATCAAATCTTATGCCTATTGCAAGGATTAAATCAGCTTCTTGCACTGCTAAGTTAGCATATTTCATGCCATGCATACCCAGCCAAGAGAAGTAAAGTGGATTTTTTTCTTCAAAAACACCCATTCCTAGAATAGTAGAAATAGCTGGAATATTTTCTGCTTTAGCAAAACTTCTTATTTCTTCATATGAATCAGCTAGTAAATTGCCATGACCTGCAATAATTAATGGCTTTTTAGATTCCTTCATTATAGCTAATGCATTGGCAAAATCTTCTTCTGATGTGTTGTCTATTCTGATTCTTTCGGGTGAAACAAACTTAGTTTCCCAGTCGCTATCAAGCTCAATCGTTGCCCTTTGTATGCTTCTAGGAATATCAATTAAAACAGGACCTGGTCTTCCATTTTGAGCGATTTCGTATGCCGTTTTGAAAATATGTGGGGCATCTTTTATGTCTTGAATTTGAAAACACTTTTTAGTAATTGGTAAGCATATACCTGTTATGTCAGTTTCTTGAAATGCATCAGATCCTATAACATGAGCATCAACTTGACCCGTTATGGCTACCATTGGTACAGAATCTGCATAAGAATCTGCGATTCCTGTAACTAAATTTGTAGCCCCAGGACCTGAAGTAGCTAAGCAAAAGCCTGGTTTTCCTGTTATTTTGGCGTAACCATTTGCTGCAAATGAAGCTGCTTGTTCATGTCTTACAAGTATATTTTTAGTTTTGCTAAATGCCAAAGCATCATAAATGGGCAAAACAGCACCACCTGGATAAGCAAAAAGCTTTTCAACTCCAAGTAATTCAATTATTTTAACAATGTAATCAGCACCTCTTAATTGTATTTTCATATCTAATTTAGGGAAAGAATATACGAGCGGTAAAATTAATATTTTTTTCTGAACTTCGTAACATAAATATCATATTTTAGATACATGTCTTTTTGGGGATAGCTTGAATGTACTCTATTTCTATTTCTAACTCCCCATCTTTATTGGTTTCACCCATTTCAATACAATAACCCATCTTGGTTTGCCAAATTAAAGTTTTGTCAGTTTTTAGTTTTGGTTTACCAAATTTTTCAGTATAATATTTGTTGAATTCATTGTAAAGCAACAGTTCTTCTTTACTTGTTTGAACCAAAAGTTCCAAACCAAAACCAGTAATTTGGTCTTTTTTATTCAAATAATAAATAATTTCTGCGTCTTCATCTTTATTGATTTCAATTTCATACAATAAATACTCATCTTCATTAAGCAAAATTCCTTTTTCTATGGCTCTAATTTTTTCAGAAAAATCTCCGAATTGATGCCCTCTAAAAACAGCGTCTTCATTTAAAATTAATAATTGTAGCTCGGGACTATATTTTTTTAAGGTTTGATCTTGTGAAAAAACCGTAGATGTAGATAGAATGATAAAAAATGGGATTAATAAACTATAAATAAAGTGAACCATTTTTTGTATAAATATTGAATATAGAATTACATTCTATTTCTAATTAGATGGTTTGGGATTGGGTTTAGGTAATTCATCTATTTTAGAAATTATATCATTAATGTCATAGTTGTGAATAATTTGCCCAAATGAGTTAATAGTAAAAAGGTCTTTTTTTTCCTTTTTCTCCTTTTTTTCTTTCTTTACTTTTGCCATTAAATAAATTTAATTCAGCTTTAAAGTTTCTTTTATTTTTAAAATGATTTCATTTTCTTTTTTCGAGATTCCATGTTCTGCTTTAGCTACTTCCACTATAACTTCTAAAATATAATGACGATCTTTTTCTGAAAGTGATGAAGCGTATTGCAATAGTTCTAACGCTTTTTCAAACGTTAATTCTTTGAAAAGGGTGTCTATTAAATATCCCATTTTCATTTTCATTTCCAAAATCATTGACATATCGTCAATGGCATTTATATCAAAAAAGGCTGTTTGATTAAACCTTTTTTTCATATTCTCAAATATAGCTATCAGTTCTTTTTCTTGAACGATTCCATCTGCAATACTAACTTCATAAGCCAATCTAGTAGTAACTTTCAGGAAATTATTTATGTTTAGTGTTTCTAGTTCTAGCATATAATGATTTTATTTTTACATTACGTAATTTTATTTAATAAGATTCTGAATGTTGAGGAAAATTTTTGTCTTTTACATCATTAATATAGGCTTGTGTGGCTTGTGTTACTGTTTCAAACAGATTTGCATATTTCCTCAAAAATCTAGGGTGAAATTGATTGGTTAAGCCAAGCATATCATGAGTAACCAAAACTTGACCATCAACGTCTGGTCCTGCACCAATACCTATAGTTGGAATATTTATGGCATCGCTAACTTTTTTAGCTAAACTGGCTGGTATTTTTTCTAAAACCAATCCAAAGCAACCTATTTCGTCTAATAATTTAGCATCTTCAATAAGCTTT
>JAAFJZ010000438.1 GCA_013298205.1 Cytophagales bacterium | reverse complement strand
CCGCAAGAAAACCTTGTATATTTTCTATTTCTTTTGCGCACTTACTATAGGAATTTATTTGAATTTGAATCATGCTTCGGTAACATTATTCTATTCTTTTTGTTTCCTAATGGGCTTTACGGCAGGCTTTTGGGCTATTTTTGTAACCATAGCTTCCGAGCAATTTGGCACAAATTTAAGAGCTACTTCCACGACCACAGTGCCTAATTTTGTGCGAGCCTCATTAGTTCCCGTTTCTTTTGGCTTCAAATATTTTACTTCTCAAATGGGACTTATAAACGGTACTATTATATTGGCATGCATTGTAGGCTCTATTTCTTTGATTTGTTTGTATTTCTTGAAAGAAACATTTGGCAAAAACCTTGATTTTATGGAGGAGTAGTTTTAAAATTCTCAAACTAATTTTAAATGATTAACTGATTTTTAGCAATATTTTTTCTTTTATTGATGTAGTCAATAAATGATTTACAAACTTTTATCCATTAATATATATTTTTAGTTTAAAAAAATTAATTTTGGTATTGATTAAAAAATCAAAATCAAAAAAGTTTTTTCATTAGTTTATTTTAAAATGTTTATCAATTATTTTATACACCCAAAAATACAAGTAACAAACCATCCTCAGTTCAGACTTGCAAAAATATTAGTAGCAGGAATGTTAATAATATTTTTATTTTTTGTTCCTTACAGCATTTACTTTTATGTAAAGTACCCTTTAGATACTTTCAAAAACTTAACAAATTTATTGGGTTTTCTTTTTTTCATCATTTTCTTTGTTTGGATTAAAAATTCAAAAAACCTAACTTTTATTGTAGTATTTTCTAATGTAGCAAGTGGATTGATAACTATAACTAGCATTTTAAATACTGGAGGAATTTATTCTGTTGATATTTCTTGGTTTTTGCTTTCTATAATGTACGCTTTCTTGTTTGTAGGTAAAAAATGGGGTTCATTTTGTGCTGCATATTTTACAATTCTATTGAGTTTTTTATATTTTCTTGAAGTTAATCAAGATTCAACCCAAAATGTGTATAAAAATTACTTAAATACTCATAATAGTACTCATTTTTATTTTACTTGGTTTTTTATTTTTATTCTAGTTTCCGCTTTATTTTTTTCCCTGATTAGAATACTTGACAAAACAAATCAAAAATTAGAGAACCTATCAAAGGAAAAAATTTCAGATTTAGAATCTAAAATTAAAGAAAAGACAGAAGAGATAAGTCGATTAAGAAGTACAGTAGCTAAAGATTATTTTGATGAAATGGGTGGAAAACTTACAGGAATCTCTATCTTATCTCAATCAGTTGATTTAAAAGTAAACAAAATTTTTAAAGATAATGAAATATCTGAAATGCTAAAACTAATTGATATTCGAACTATTGATTTATATAAAGGAACAAAGGATTTTATTTGGTCAATTGATTTCAAAAGTGATTATGTAAATGAATTTTTTATCTATTTAAGAGATTACGGAGAAGTTATTTTTAGTAATATCAATATTGATTTTATATCTAAAAATGAAATAGATGAAAATAACAACTTTAAATTACCCATTTCAATAAATAGACAATTGCTTTATATTTGTAAAGAAATAATGAACAATATTGCCAAACATTCAGAAGCTACAGAAACAACTTTTAATTTAAAAGTTGAAAAAAACTTTTTAGTTTGCTTAATTAAAGAGAATGGTATTGGTTTTGATATTGAGCAAGTTAAGAAAAGCGGTTTGAATTTAATATATAAACGTGCAAATTCATCTAATATCATGATTGAATTTGAGTCAAATTTAGAAAAAGGAGTAGTTTATGTACTAAAAACTCCTGTAATTGATAATTAAAACTAAAATTTCAAAAATTTATTTTAATTCATTCTGCAAACAGAATTTAATTATAAAAAATTTATTATTCTGATAATCAAATGATTATATTTATAAAAAACGTCTTTTAAAATAGTTGGTTTATAAAAGTAATTTAAAACAAATACTTATTTTTGAGCTACATTCAAAACACTAAAAATAAATAACAATATTAGAATCAACAATAAATGTATTACATAGAAATTTTTACTTATGTTGGAATAGTATTTTTAATCATCAGATTATTTGTTGCTTTTTATAATTTTTATTCAGGAATTGTTTTAACTAAAACTCAATCAAGTTTTGAAAATATTAAAATTTCAATTTTAATTCCAGCTAGAAACGAAGAAAATAACATTTCAATTTTATTAGATAACATTTTAAAACATGATTATAATAACATAGAAATATGGATTTTAAATGATTTTTCTAGCGATAATACAGAAATGATTATCAAACAATATTCTCAAAATTATTCAAATATCAAATACTTAAATAGCAAAGAATTACCCGGCCATTGGATTGGCAAAAATTGGGCTTGTCATCAATTATCTCAAGTAGCTACAGGTGAATATTTTTTATTTTTAGACGCAGATGTTCAAATAGAAAATGGACTCATTAGCTCACTTCTAGAGAAAATGAAACAAAATAAAGCTGCTTTAATTTCTATTTTTCCTTTTCAAATTACAGAATCTTGGGGAGAAAAATGGGTTGTTCCTTTAATGAACAATGTTCTAGCGTCTTTATTGCCTTTAATTTTAGTATCAAAAAGTAAAAATCCAGCTTTTGCAGCTGCGAATGGTCAATGTATGTTTTTTGAC
>JAAFJZ010000437.1 GCA_013298205.1 Cytophagales bacterium | reverse complement strand
CAGAAACAAAATGTAAACCCCAGCAAGTGGCTAAACTATGTGCTAAACAGAATACAATCCACATCTATACAAAAATTAGAGGAGCTTTTACCCCAAAATTATAAAGGTTGATATGGGGTTGGTCGAGCGGATACGTTGTAGTTTATGAAACCAAAGGAGTAATGTTAGGTCAAGCTATCAGTGGACAATTTCGGTATATAAGAAATTGGAAAGTTTTCAATGACAGTATAAAAATAGTAAGCGGAGCTTGTTTACAAATTTCTTAGTGTAATAGTTAATATAAAATATTATGTGGATAACAAAATCATTATGGTTTGAGATAGCAGTTGTAAGTATAATTTACGCATTGGGAAACATACTTATGGGACACTTTGAAGAACGAACACCGAAAATTCGCAGAGTTGGAAAATATCTTTTGACACTTCTATTGGTTTGTTGTATTTCTGTTTACTTTGGCAGAACAACATCAATGATACTTCTATCACTTTTTATCTTCCCTCTTTTATATGTTCACGGATATTATTTGCCAAAGAAAAAAGGCATCAATGGTTGGACAGGAGAACCGAAAAGCAAGTATTATGATTTCCGCAAATGGAACAAAGATTTATTTTCAAAATAAACTGAACTTAAAATGAATTTAAACCAAATAACCATCCCATCATTGGAATTGACAAAATCTATCCAATTTTATCAGACATTAGGATTGAACTTAATAGTTGAATCATTACCACATTATGCAAGATTTGAATGTAGAGACGGCAGTTCAACTTTTTCAATACACAAAGTAGAACAACTTCCTAAAGGTGAGGGAATTTGGATATATTTTGAATGCCAGAATCTTGACGAATATGTCTCGGAATTAACAAGCAAAGGATTTAAATTCGAAGAACTGCCGAATGACAAAAATTGGTTATGGAGAGAAGCAAGGCTAAAAGACCCAGACAATAATCAGTTAATTTTGTATTACGCTGGAAACAATCGGTTAAATCCACCTTGGAGAATAAAATGACGATAGAGAGAGAAAAAGCCCGAACCGCTAAAACATTTAAACATTTAGCCAAGTAGCGAAAAAGCCCTCGCAAAAAAAGCCCATTCGAGATTTGAGTCAGGAGGGGCTTTTTTGTTACTTGGAGTTGGCTGATCACCCGGCAATCTGCTAGGTGGTTTTGTATCCCTTTAAATCTCTTTTTAGCGTTCCATTTTCCTAGCTATTTTGGGTTTAGTCTTGTTTTTTATGTTTTGTTTGCACAGAAAATACCTAATTTATTTGCCCATTGGCAAAGGGTAAATCCGTAAGAAGATTTATCTTTGAGTGATTTATGAACATGAAGAGCCGTGTGAGGTGAGAGTCTCACGCACGGTTCTGTGGGAAGGTGAAGGTGAAATTCCTTCGCCTGACCCGATGAGTGTCTTGAAAAGCAAACACAAGTTTGCTAATGTTTTGTAAGAGACGAAAGGAGATCTCTCGGTGGTGACTTTAGGAAGTAGCTACCAAACCAATTTATGGTGCATAGTTCGAAAATATGTTGTGTTGAGCGATAAAGAAAAACGCTTACTAAATAGCTGTAGGTGCGTGTGGTTTTATAAATGTAAAAAATTATTCAAAGCGTTAGTCCTGAACTTGACCAAGAAGCAATTCGAGTAATAAGTATAATGCCAAATTGGAAATCAGGTTTGCAAAATGGAGAAGCTGTAAAAGTATCATATGCAATCCCTATTTCTTTTAAACAAAATTATGGTTATTGAGATTTAAGTATTTCACCAATAATTTAAAAATCAATTTCTAAGAACCCCAATTAAGTTTTGTATTAGTATTTTTTGCAATTTTAAATCGAAATATAGGCTTAAAATACCCAAAAAGTATAAAAATAGATTAGTTTTGCAGGCTAAAACAAACTAAAACAATGGCTGCAGTTCAGAACGAAAAAATAATTTTTTCAATGACAGGGGTAAGTAAAATTTTCCCTCCTCAAAAACAAGTACTTAAAAATATCTATTTATCCTTTTTTTATGGCGCAAAAATTGGCGTATTGGGTTTAAATGGCTCAGGAAAATCTTCTTTATTGAAAATTATCGCTGGCATAGACAAAAGTTTTCAAGGCGATGTAGTTTCTGATAAAAGTTTTTCTGTGGGTATGTTGGAACAAGAACCTCAGCTTGACCCTACAAAAACGGTTAGGGAAATTGTGGAAGAAGGTGTGGGTGAAATAGTAGCTTTACTCAAAGAATTTGATGAAATAAACGAAAAATTTGCCGAGGATATGACACCTGAGCAAATGGAAAAATTAATCGAAAAGCAAGCCTTGGTACAAGATAAACTAGATGCTTCAAATGCTTGGGAACTAGACACTAAGCTTGAAAGAGCGATGGATGCTTTGCGCTGCCCGCCTGATGATGCATTGGTAAAAAACCTTTCGGGAGGAGAGAAAAGAAGGGTGGCTTTGTGTAGATTATTGCTCAAAGAACCCGATGTGCTTTTGCTTGATGAGCCTACCAATCACTTGGATGCAGAATCAGTAAATTGGCTCGAGCAACATTTAAAACTGTATAAAGGTACAGTAATTGCGGTAACCCATGATCGTTATTTCTTAGACAATGTAGCGGGGTGGATTTTGGAATTGGATAGGGGAGAAGGAATCCCTTGGAAAGGGAATTATTCTTCATGGTTAGACCAAAAGAAAAATAGAT
>JAAFJZ010000436.1 GCA_013298205.1 Cytophagales bacterium | reverse complement strand
TGAAATGGTAGATACACGCGGTTGTAATGGCGCACCAGACATGATTATTGAGATTCTTTCTCAAAATAATTCTAAGCATGACTTGGTAACCAAATATAATTTGTATGAAGAAGCGGGTGTAAGGGAATATTGGATTGTATTTCCAGAAGAAAAAACGATTCAGAAATTTGAGCTTGAAAATAATAAATTTGTTTTTAAAGGTTTCTTTGCACAAGATGGTATTATCAATACACAATTATTGCCCAATTTGAATATTCAATTAGAAGACATTTTTTACTAAAAAAAAGAAAAAAATTAATTCTAGGCTCTATTATTAATCATGCAAACTCGTATTACCGATATTTCACAGCTTGATTTAAGCAAAAAATATACTTATGAAGATTATTTAAATTGGTGGTTTGAGGAGCGAGTGGAGCTTATCAAGGGTTTCATATATAAAATGAGTCCTGCTCCTAGCAATAAGCACCAAGTTATATCAAGCAATCTTCATAGAGATATTTCTTATTTTCTTAAAAAGAAAAAGTGTAAGGTTTATCATGCTCCTTTTGATGTTCGCTTACAAAGCAAAAAAGATAACAAAGAAAATACAACCATTGTACAACCAGATATTTGTGTAATTTGCAACCCTGAAATTATAGATGAAAAAGGTTGCAATGGACCTCCAGACACGATAATAGAAATTCTTTCTCCTAGTTCAAGTAAACACGATGTAAAAACAAAGTTTGCACTATACCAAGAATCAGGCGTAAAAGAATATTGGATTATAGACACAATATACAAAATTGTAGATGTTTTTGTGCTTCAAAATGGCAAATACAATTTGGTAAAAAAATACGTAGAAGACGAAAAAATACCTGTAAATACGTTAGAAAGTTTGGTTATTGATTTAGAAGAAATTTTTGATTATTAGAAATATTTTGAAAATAGCGATTGTACAAGATGAGTTAATAAGCAAAGCTGGCGGAGAGCGTGTTGGTTTGTGTTATCATTATGCTTTTCCAGAAGCAGATTTTTATTCTATTGCTTATAATCCTGAAGGTACATTTGAAGAATTTAAAAACATAAAAATTAACACAAATTGGTACTCCAAAATTGCTCAAACACAAAAAAAATATCAAAAATATTTTTTTCCATTAGGAATAATTGCAGCTAGAATGCTCGATCTGCGAGATTATGACATTGTAATTCAAAGTGGAACGCATTGTTCAAAATATGTAAAAGTAAATAAAAAGGCTTTGGTAATATGTTATTGTTACACTCCTTTTCGTTTGGCATGGAATCCAGATTCTTATATTGCTTACTTAAATTCAAAAGGTTTTAGCAAATTAATATTCAAAATTACTGTTTCTATACTTAAAAGAATAGACGCATATTTTGGAAAAAGACCTGATTTTTTTAATGCGATGACAATTGAAACACGCCAAAGGCTAATTGATGCTTATCATCCAAAAAATGAAATTCCAATTATCCCACCACCCGTTAATGCAAGTCAATATACAGTAATAAATGGCGAAAAAGATTATTATTTTATTGTTTCAAGGCTTGAATTTTATAAAAAAGTAGATTTAGTAGTCCATGCTTTTAATAAATTGGGTAAAAAACTAATTGTTGTTGGAAAAGGTACACAAGAAGAGTATTTAAAAAGTATAGCTAAAGAAAATATTACCTTCAAAAAAGGCTTGTCAGGTGTTGAATTAGCTAATTTATATGCAAATTGCAAAGGTTTTTTGATGCCACAACATGAAGATTATGGCATTACACCACTCGAAGCTAATGCATCGGGAAGACCTGTAATTGCGTATGCCAGAGGAGGTGTTTTGGAAACTATGATACCTTATACAACGGATGCTGCAAAATGTACGGCAGTATTTTTTGAACAACAAACAGAAGAAAGTTTAATAAATGCAATAGAAAAATTTGAAACACTCGTTTTTGATTCTCAATTTATTCGTTCGCATGCCGAAAAATTTGATGAACCATTATTTGTGGAAAAAATAAGAGAATTTGTACTATCCAAATTTAATAATAAAAAATGAAAAAAGCCCTTATCACAGGAGTTACAGGACAAGATGGAGCCTATTTGTCTGAATTATTATTAGACAAAGGCTATGAAGTACATGGCATCAAACGCAGAAGTTCGCTCTTTAACACCGATAGAATTGACCATTTGTACCAAGATAAACACGAAGCTAATGTGCGTTTCAAATTGCATTATGGCGATTTGACAGATTCTACAAACATCATTCGCATCATTCAAGAAGTGCAACCCGATGAGATTTATAATTTGGGAGCCATGAGCCATGTAAAAGTGAGTTTTGATACCCCTGAATATGTAGCAAATGTAGATGGATTAGGTACATTGCGTATTTTAGAAGCGGTGCGTATTTTAGGTTTAATAGAAAAAACTCGTATTTATCAAGCCTCAACTTCTGAGCTTTATGGATTGGTTCAGGAAGTACCGCAATCCGAAAAAACACCATTTTATCCTCGTTCACCTTATGGAGTAGCCAAAATTTATGGCTATTGGATAACCGTAAATTATCGTGAGGCTTATAATATGTATGCGTGTAATGGTATTTTGTTTAACCACGAATCGCCATTGAGAGGCGAAACATTTGTTACAAGAAAAATCAC
This sequence comes from Cytophagales bacterium, assembly GCA_013298205.1. Taxonomy (GTDB): domain Bacteria; phylum Bacteroidota; class Bacteroidia; order Cytophagales; family UBA9547; genus JAAFJZ01. The sequence goes on along the minus strand of JAAFJZ010000436.1, from coordinate 67 downwards.
ACGTGGAGTTGCTCGCATAGCTTTAGGAATGCAAGATAAAATTTTTCTCGGAAACTTAAACGCAGAA
>JAAFJZ010000433.1 GCA_013298205.1 Cytophagales bacterium | reverse complement strand
ATGCCAAAAAAGAGGAATTGCCGTTTTTAATGCACCTTACAGCAATACCCGTTCGGTTGTAGAGCTTACAATAGGTTCTATCATCATTTTATCAAGATTTATAATCGAAAAATCTAATAAAATGCACCAAGGCGTATGGGACAAATCGGCTACTGGCGCACATGAAGTGAGGGGCAAAAAACTTGGTTTGGTAGGTTATGGCAATATCGGAACCCAGCTTTCTGTTCTTGCAGAAGCTTTGGGAATGGAAGTATATTATTATGATGTGATTGAAAAATTGCAATTGGGAAATGCAAAAAAATGCAAAACTCTTTTGGAACTCTGCGCTACTGTAGATTTCCTTTCATTACACGTAGATGGCAGGGCTACAAATAAGAATATTTTAGGCAAAGAAGAATTTGCTGCCATGAAAAATGGGGTTATCTTTTGTAATATGAGCCGTGGTCATGTGGTAGATATAGAAGCATTGGTAGCAAATATCAAAAGCGGTAAAGTAAAAGGAGCAGCCATAGATGTGTTCCCTTACGAACCCAAAACCAATGCAGAAGAATTTATCAATCAACTTCGAGATTTACCTAATGTAATTCTTACGCCCCATATCGGTGGAAGTACAGAAGAGGCTCAGTTTAATATTGGGCAATTTGTACCTGGAAGAATACTCGAATACATCAACTCTGGAAATACCTATGGAAGTGTAAATTTTCCTCCTATACAGCTTCCTGAGCTGCATGATGCGCATAGGCTTATGCATGTACACGAAAATGTGCCAGGTATATTGGCAAGTATAAATCAAGTTTTAGCAAAACATAACATCAATATATTAGGTCAATATTTAAAAACAAATGAAGCCATTGGGTACGTGATTACAGATATTTCTGTAGATGTGCGCCATGACAATTCTTTGGTAAATGATTTAAAAAGCATTCAAGGCACGATTAAGCATAGAATGCTTTATTAGTTTTGCTTTGCATTTAATTTAGTATCTCATTCTATGAAGCTCCAAACCCAATCTGGCAAAAAAATTTATTTTGCTTCCGATTTTCACCTTGGAGCTTCTGGAAACGATGACTTGGCTAAAGAAAAAATGATTGTAGCTTGGTTGGAAGAAATCAAACATGATGCGTCACATCTTTTTTTGCTTGGAGATATTTTTGATTTTTGGTTTGAATACCATCACGTTGTACCCAAAGGGCATATTCGTTTCTTGGGAAAATTGGCGGAAATGGCCGACATGGGCATACCCATTTATATTTTTACTGGCAACCATGATATGTGGCTTTATGATTATTTAGAAAAAGAGTTGAATGCTACTGTATTCAGGAAACCGATTGTATTGCAAATAGATTCTAAGAAATTATACATCGGTCATGGAGATGGTTTAGGCCCAGGAGATTCGTTTTATAAGTTTTTGAAAATGTTTTTTGCAAGTAAAATATGTCAATTTTTGTTTTCCTGGCTTCATCCCAATATAGGTTTTGGTATTGCAAGGCTTTGGTCTTCCAAAAGTAGAGCTGCCAATATAAGCAAAGACGCACGTTTTTTTGGCAACGAAGAATGGATTTTTCAATACTGTAACCAAATTCACCCTCAAATACAAGCCGATTATTACGTTTTGGGGCACAGACATCTACCACTTCAAATGCCTTTGCTCAATTCAGAATCTATGTATATTAATATTGGCGATTGGCTCTGTCATTTTAGTTATGGCATTTGGGATGAAAATAAGTTTCATTTGTGTTTCGTGAAAAAAACATAGTTATCTTTTTGAACACCTCTACTTTTGTATCCTTGAATTGTACTATATTGAATTGAATTAAAATAAAATATTTACAAGAAAATATATAAATTATTGCTAAAAGGATTTAAAAAAGAATCTCAAATTTGACTTTTTAAAATTTATTAGGCTCTTTTAGGTAGAAAATGATTTTGCCGTAATTTTAATGATTTTGGGTTATATCAAAAAATGAACGAAGAGGAAAATAAAGGAAATTTATTTTTTACAGAATTACAATATTGGGATGAAGATGTAATTGTAATAGACGGCAAACTTAAAATCGTAAGCCCAGGAAAGTATTTGCCAAAACTGGTCGGCATAAGTGAAGAAGAACTAACTCTTACTCCTTTCTTAAAATATTTTATTTTATTTAACAAACTTAAATTTCCTGAATTTGAATTAGGAAACTCTTTTAAAGATATAGAATTCAATACTTCTTTTTCATCCAACGAACCCAAATCATTTTTAGGTTCAGGTGTATTTTTAAAAAAAAACGAACAAGTTTATTGCATAATAAGGCTTAGTAATATTACAGCTTACAAAAAATTTGAAACCAAATACAGAAGAAAAGTTTTAGAAATTAACAACCTTGTTTACAGAATAGCACATGATTTAAGAGGCCCTATAAGCTCCATGAAAGGGTTAACTAACCTTTTAAAAATAGAAACCAAAGACAAAGAAATTCATTATATTATAAATTATATGAATATGTCTTTAGAAGATATTGACCAGAAAATACTCAAATTTAGAAGCCTAGTAGATATAGCCAACAAAAACAAAAAATTTAATGATTTAATAGAATTTAATCGCTTGCTTTTCGATGTATTTAATGAGTTAAGCTCTGATTTTCCTGTTTCTGAAACAATCTTTAGCCTGAAAATCACCCCTGATTTGAATTTCAGAACCAATGAATATATAATCAAAACGATTAT
>JAAFJZ010000432.1 GCA_013298205.1 Cytophagales bacterium | reverse complement strand
TAGTTGGCGTTTCCTGTTGGTGGCACACCATATTTCCATTTGTGTGTTTCGGCTTTGTTTATGTTGTAATCACTTACATTAAAAGGTGGATTGGCAATTACATAATCAACTTTTAGTTCTGGAAAACCGTCATTCATTAATGTGTCACCTAGTGCAATTTTTGCATCAATACCACGAATAGCCAAATTCATTTTGGCAAGTTTGTAAGTTGTTGGGTTGCTCTCTTGTCCGAAGATTGAAATTTTGCCTTTGCGGTGTTCGTGCATTTCAATAAAGCGTTCGCTTTGCACAAACATTCCACCACTTCCGCAAGCACCGTCATATACACGTTTTTCGGGTTCAGGTGCAAGCATATCAACGAGTATTTTCACAATGCTTTGCGGTGTATAAAACTGTCCACCACGTTTACCTTCCGCATCGGCAAACTGTCCTAAAAAATATTCAAATACCCAACCTAAAATGTCTTTTCCTTTTCCATCTTTTCCTTTGCTTAATGTGATAGAACCTATTAAATCTATGAGTTCTCCAAGTCTTTGTTTGTCTAAGGCTGGTCTTGCATAGTCTTTTGGTAAAACGCCTTTTAATGTTGGGTTGTCTTTTTCGATAGCATCCATTGCATCGTCAATGTCTTTGCCAATGGTCGGTAGTTTGGCTCTGCCTTGTAACCATTTCCAACGTGCAGAAGGTGGCACATAAAAAACTCTTTCGGCTGTGTATTCGTCTTTGTCTTCTGGGTCTGCACCTGTTTCGGCTTTTTCTGCTTCTAATTCTTGGTAGAGTTCGTCAAAAGCATCAGAAATATATTTTAAGAATATCAAACCCAAAACAACGTGTTTGTATTCAGCCGCATCCATATTGTTGCGAAGTTTGTCGGCTGCTTGCCAAAGGGTTTTTTCTAATTCTAAATTGTCTGTCATTGTCCGTTTGTTATTCTTAATTTATAGATTTTAAAGTTAGTTTTTTAAAACCTAGTTATTGTAAAAAGTTGTTATTAAGCTGCCTACAATCCACTGATTAGTTGAACTTTCGGCTCATTAGTTGCATGAAGTTAGGTAAATGTTTTAAAAGTAAATGTGTTGGTTTAGTAAAGAAAATTGAATTAAAATTTATATTTTCATTACCTTAGGTTAGGTTTTTACAAATCAATCGACTTAGTATTGAATAAACTTATAAATAACTGTATCCTTTTTCAGCCAAACTTAATAATTATTTAAAACTACACAAACTTTAATGATTGTGTAAGGAATTAAAAAAGGTTATAAAAATACAATAGACTCATTACTAGTTTTTCTTAAGTTTAAAAATTGCTTGTAATCGTGTACTCAAAAAAGTACCCGTTAATACTCATTAACAATTACGCAGTAGAAAATAAATCAAAATTAAAAAATCAATCTTCAGGATAGGGGATATAAACAAAGTTGAGAAAATCTTTTTCTACTACAAAAAGGCAGCAATATTCATCTGGATCTTTGTATTGTAGAATAAAATTCTCGGATGCTTCGTTTTCTATCAGCTTTCTTTCTATAAACTCAGCTAAAAAGGAGAATGAATAATTCCAATCTAAATCATTCGTGCCTTTTTCATATAAAATTTGCCCTATTTGTGGGCTTTCTCGGCACATAACAAAAATGGGGTAATCGGAAATTTTGCGCACACGCACTTGGTAAGATGCTTCTTTGAGCCAATCGGCTACTTTTACAAAGTCTTGGGTAATTTGACCTAAATATTTGCCATTCAACTCTGGCGAGTTTTGCATATTCATAAATTAATTTCGTTTGGTAGGTAATTAATTATACTGCTATTTGTGTTTGGATTATGGATGATAAACAGAATTGATACTTACTAATGCTTGCGTGAGGGATAGAGCGAAAAGCCCGCAGTGAGGTACGAACGAGGACTTGTAGCGATAGCCCGACCCGATAGGGGCACGCCCAAATATTTGCTAACATTTTTAATGGTGATTGGTATTTTAGTCGAAAAAAAACAATGACTAAAAGAAATTTGTTCATATTTTGAAACTCAAAAAGCTTGTTTGGATACTATTTACAAGCTACGCAAGAAATCTCTACTTTGGCATCTTTGGGTAATCGACTTACTTCTACTGTTTCTCTTGCTGGAGGATTTTCAGTAAAAAACTTGCCATAAACGCCATTTACTAAGGGGAAATCGTTCATGTCTTTTAAAAAAATACTCGTTTTGATTACATTTTCAAATCCGAGTCCAGCTTCTTTGAGTATGGCTTCCAAATTTTTCATCACCCTTAAAGTCTGAATTTCTACATTTTCATTTAAAAAAATAGAAGTGGCTGGCTCAATTGCTATTTGTCCTGAAATATATAAAAATGGGTCTGCAAATATGGCTTGGCTATATGGCCCAATGGGTTCTGGAGCTTCTTTGGTGTAAATGATTTTTTTAGCACTCATTTTTTTAAACTTGTTATATTATTCTACAGTTACAGATTTGGCTAAATTTCTTGGTTGGTCTACATTGCAACCTCTTAATACCGCAATATGGTAAGAAAGCAATTGCAATGGAATTACAGAAAGAATAGGCGTAAGCAGGTCGCTTGATTTAGGAATTTCGATTACAAATTCTGCCATTGTGGGTATGAGCTTGTCTCCTTCGGTTACGATGGCTATGATTCTGCCTTTGCGGGCTTTTACTTCTTGAATGTTTGAAACTATTTTTTCATACGTGCTATCTTGTGTA
>JAAFJZ010000435.1 GCA_013298205.1 Cytophagales bacterium | reverse complement strand
GTGTTGCAGTTTGCCATTGAAAATTATGCCCATGATTTTAAAGCCAATTATTATTTAGGTAATTTTTGGTATGGAATGCGCCAATATATAGAAGCTATTCAATGTTTTGAAAAAAGTGTATCTATAAACGATTCGTTTCCTACAGCCCATAGAAACCTATCTTTGCTTTATTATAACAAAGAAAAAAATCCCCAAAAATCGCTTTTGTCGCTCGAAAAAGCTTTTAATTTAGATCAAAATGATGCCCGTGTTTTGATGGAATTAGACCAATTGTATAAAACATTGGCAAAACCACTTCATGTACGCTTGGATTTTCTTCGCAAGCATTTTACTGTTGCAAGCCATAGAGACGATTTGTATTTGGAAATAGTTGCGCTTGAAAATGCATTGGGTAATTACCAAGAAGCCAAAAATATGATGGCTACACGCCAATTTCATCCTTGGGAAGGTGGAGAAGGAAAGGTAGTAGGGCAATATTTACAATGCCATTTGGAGCTGGCTAAAAAAGCTTTACAATTGGGAGATAATGACCTTGCGCTAGAATTGCTAGAAGCTGCTCAAACCTATCCTCATAATTTGGGTGAAGGGAAGTTGTATGGTACACAAGAAAATGATATTTTCTACCTCCAAGCTTGTGCTTTTGAGGCTAAAGGAGAAAAAGAAAGAGCAAAAGAAAAATTCAAACAAGCTACTCTAGGCATAAGCGAGCCTGTGCAAGCCATTTTCTACAACGACCCTCAGCCTGATAAAATCGTGTATCAAGGTTTGGCTTGGCTAAAATTAGGCGAAAAACATAAAGCTGAAAATATTTTCAAAAGGTTGATAGAGTTTGGAAATCAACATCTTAACGACAATATCAAAATAGATTATTTTGCTGTTTCCTTACCCGATTTATTGGTTTTTGATGTAGATTTAGATTTAAAAAACAAAATTCATTGTAAATATTTGATGGGTTTGGGAGAAATGGGCTTAGGAAAATATGATTTGGCAAATCATGCTTTTGATCAAATCTTGCTTGAAGACAAAAACCATATAGGCACGATTATTCATAAAAATATGCTCGATTTTTTGAAAAAATAATTTTAAAATTATTTTAAAAATTTAAAACTACTGGATATTAAAATGAAATTGGATAGTAAATTAGTATTGACTGACCCAATTCTTAAAAAAATTATGCTTGATTTACCAAAACCAAGCATAATTTCGACCAATAATGTTTTTCATGATTTAATGAGTTGCATTATAGAACAACAAATACATTATCGCAGTACAAAAAAGATTTTTGAAAAAATGCTTAATCTTGCGAATTTAAAAATATTAAGTCCTGAAAATTATCAGCATTTTGAACAAAAATCATTTTCAAATCTAAAACTTTCCGAAAGCAAGTATGAAACCATAGACCTTGTTTTAAAATTTTGGGAAAACAATAATATCAATTGGCAAGATTTAAATGAAAATGAAATTATTGATATTTTATCATCTATAAAAGGTATTGGAAAATGGACAATAGATATGGTTTTGCTTTTTACTTTGCAAAGACCAAATATTTTCCCTTATGACGACTTTCATGTCAAACAAATAATGGTGTCGCTTTATGGACTTGATCCAAAAGTAAAGTTAAGGGCTCAAATGGTGGATATTTCTAAAAATTGGGGAAATCAAAAATCAGTAGCGGTTCTTTACTTATTAGACTGGAAAAAACTGAATAAAAAATGAATTAGATTTAAAATTTTTAATTATTTTTAGAAACAAACAAACGGATAGAGTTTGTATTTTTATAAAAATTTGAAAATATACAACTGATTAGAAAAAATAGATATTACAAATAAATCAAAAAAATTTCAAACATCGATTTCTTAAAATTAAAGCTTAATTTTAAGAAATTAACAAAAATATTACACCCACATTGAAATCACGTCTTCAAAAGTTTCTCTTTTTCTTATCAAAATATCAGCATCATTTTTAAGCATCACCTCAGCTGGGCGAGGGCGAGAATTGTATTGAGATGCCATACTCATTCCATAAGCTCCTGCATTCAAGATGCCCAAAATATCACCTTCTCTTATTTCTGGCATTGTTCTATTCCAAGCAAAATTGTCTGTTTCACAAATATAACCTACTATATTGTAAGGTTTTGGCTTTCCATCGGGATTAGAAATATTTACGATTTCATGGTAAGCATCGTACATCATAGGGCGGATTAAATGATTCAAGCCTGAATTTACACCTACAAAAGTAGATTCTGGTGTTTCTTTTACTACCGAAACGGTTACCAAAAGCACAGTTCAAACCAAATTTCAATTTCTCTCTTATATTTTTTAGTAAATTCTAAATAAGTTGCTTGTAACTTTTTACCTAAAGCCACCAAATCAGTCGCATGATCACCCGCTTTGTATGGCACTTTAAAGCCACTGCCAAAATCCATAAACTTCAAATCTGGAAATTCAAAAGCCAAATCAAACATCAAATTGGAACTTTCGATAAATGCATCTGTATTGGAAAAATCGGAACCCGAATGCACATGAAGTCCATTTACATTAAGCTTATATTTTGAGCAAATAGCCAAAATTTCAGCTTTTTGCAGAATAGAAATCCCAAATTTTGAATCTTTGTGTCCTGTACTAATCTTTATATTTCCACCTGCCATGATATGTGGATTTATGCGTATGCACACAGGAATAGTAGAGCCGTATTTTGAGCCA
>JAAFJZ010000431.1 GCA_013298205.1 Cytophagales bacterium | reverse complement strand
AAGTTTCTGCTTTAAATCACTTGTTTCGTTTTGTAATTTGGCAGTATTTAAGGCATTTCTAATCGTAATCAACAAACGATTAAGGTCTAAAGGTTTTTGGATAAAATCAAAAGCTCCTTTTTTTGTCGCTTCTACTGCGTGTTCTATCGTGCCGTGAGCAGAAATCATAATAACTTCCATCGCAGGGTATTTTTCTTTTGCTTGTTCTAAAAGTTCCTTACCATCCATAAATGGCATTTTGATGTCTGTAAGCATAACTTGAAATTCTTTTTTTTCAAGTTTATCCAATGCATCATGCCCATGTTTGGCAGTTTCGGTTTGGTAACCTTCCTCTTGCAAAATATCTTCTAATGTTTTTCGGATGTTGGGCTCATCATCCACTATGAGTATATGATTCAATGATAATTGAGTTAATGTTTTTCCTACGAATATAAGAATTTTAAATTTACTAACCCAGATTAATAAAAATTATATACAATAAAACCTTGAAATCATAAACTATCAATTTCGCCAACAACGAAAATACTACCTCCAATGAAAATTAAATCATTTTCGTTGGCTATTTTTTTTGCAAATTCTAAAGCTAGATTCACATTTTTTTCAGATTTAAGAAACTTTAATTGATAGTTATTGGCTAAGGCTTCAAGTTCAGAAGTTTCACAGGCTCGTGCTAAACTTGATTTTGTAAAGATATAATTAGCATTATCTGGTAATATTGAAAAAACGGAACGCAAATCTTTTTCTTTACTAAATCCAAGAATCATATATAAATTATCATATTTATAGTTAGAAATTTGTTTTATAATTTCTTTAAATCCGTGGCTATTGTGACCTACATCGCATATAATTTGGGGGTTTTCACCTAATTTTTGCCACCTACCTTTAAGTTTAGTGTTTAATATTACATTTTCGATGCCTTTAATTAAGTTTGTATTGCTTATTTTAAATTTTGAATTTTGATTTAATATTTTAATTAATTGCAAAACCCCTGCCAAATTTTTTTCTTGATATTTCCCCAAAAGAGGATTACATATATTTTTATATAATAATTCATTATTTTCAAACAAATTTATTTTACCATATTGATTATCAGATTGTTCTACTTTAAAATTATCTTCTGCCCAAAATATGGGAGCATCAATAAATTCTGCCATTTTATTGAAAACCCATTTTGTATCGTTGTTTCTTTCACTAATAATAATTGGGGTATCTTTTTTAATAATCCCACATTTTTCAAAAGCTATTTCTGGTAACGTTTCGCCTAGAATGTCTTGATGATCTAAGCCGATATTGGTGATTAATGAAGCAATAGGCTTTATTACATTGGTAGAATCAAGCCTTCCACCTAGCCCGGTTTCTATTACTGCTATGTCAACCTTTTTATCTAAAAAATAAAGAAAAGTTAACCCAACAGTTAGTTCAAAAAAAGACGGTTTTATTGTTTCTATTAAAGACTGATATTTGTTAATAAATTGAATTAAAAATTCCTCTTCAATTTCAATCCCATTTATTTTTATTCTTTCAGTGAATTTTTTAAGGTGTGGGGAAGTGTATAAGCCAGTATTATATCCTGCTTCTTGGAGAATTGATGCCAGATAGTGGGATGAACTTCCTTTTCCATTTGTGCCCGCTATGTGTATGCATTTTATATTTTTGTGCGGATTTCCAAGTTCTTGAAGTAAATCTAAAGTATTCTTGAGTCCTTTTTGGTAGGCTTTAGAGCCATCACGATGAAAAACGGGCAGTTTTTCATACATATATTCAATTACAGATAAATATGAATTCAAGTTTTATCTTGATTTTATGATAAAAGTAATTTTTCCAGTTGAAATTTGTGGGGGCAAATCGGAAGACCCTCCAGAACGAACAAAGCTAAGTTTTTCTATTTCAGAACGATAAATACTAACTACTTCAGCTGAAACTGTTTTTTCTAAAACGCGTATTTCTATAATTTCACCATATTCATCTATTTTTATTTGAAAAACAATTTTCCCACCTTCATTTGATTTGTCTTTAGGATTGGGTTTTCGCTCCCATTCCCAACCTGCTAAATCTAAAGTTGACCCACCCGATCCACCTGAGCCATTGCCTCCTTGACCTAGGTTACCTTCAAAAATTCCTGAGTTATTTGTAGCACCTTCTTTTTTTCCTTTATCACCTACAGAATTTGCATCGTTTCCGTCACCTTTCGATTTGTTTGCATTACCTTCAGGTTTAAAAATCGCATCTTCATTTACGGTTTTAGGTTTTTCTATTATTTTAACTTCTTTTTTTTCTTTAAAATCAGGTTCTGTTATTTTTTTTTCTACTTTTTTATCTATTGGTTCATTTAATGCAATTTCCTCACCTTGTTCTTCAGTAATTAATGAAGTTTGGGATTCTTTTGAAATTGGTGTAGAGTTTTCAGGTTCACTAACTTCTTTAGGGGGGGTATCAGGCGATTTTTCGGCTTCAGGTTGTAAATCTCCGCTTCCTAAATCGCTTGTTCCGAAATTTAATTCAACTCCATAACCTAAAGTGCCTAACGGTGGATCAGGTGGTGAGTATGAAAAAAAGAAATAGAATGTCAATAAAAGTGCTACGTGAAAACCCAAAGAAATAGATAAACTTATTGCCTTGTTTTTTTTGCTATTTTCTACTGAAGTATAGTCCATTTTCACAGATTAAAGGCTTATTTTTTTTTATAATGATCTGCAACTAGAATTTCTAATTGA
>JAAFJZ010000430.1 GCA_013298205.1 Cytophagales bacterium | reverse complement strand
TAGAAAGTTTTATTGGAGCAATATCAGAAGAAATTCCAGATCCAAAATATGTAGTAAAAAAAGACGATTTTTTAATGGCATTATCTGGAGCAACTTTTGGTAAAGTCGGCAAAGTAAAAGATAATGGAATAGGATATATTAATCAACGAGTTGCTCTATTTAGAACAAAAGACTGTTTAGAATATTTTTATCAATTAGTGCAAACAGACGAATTTAAAAATTATATCAATTCAATTCCATCTGCAAGTGCACAGCCTAATATCTCAAACGGGGATATTTTAAATTATAAAACAGCAATTCCATCACTCAAAGAACAAACCAAAATTGCCAATTTCCTATCAGCAATTGATGATAAAATAAACCGCACCACCAATCAAATACAACAAACCCAACAATGGAAAAAAGGATTGTTGCAAAAAATGTTTGTATGATAAACCATGTCGCACCTACGGAGCTCCAAAACAACGCTATGGATTTTCTAAAAACAGAAAACTCCTACGGAGTAAAAATGAAAACAATAAACAAAAAAATTCCCCAGCGGGGCAAACTGATTGTAGAAAAATCATTAATCCATATAAAATTAGCTCCATAGGAGCGACCTGATAAACAATGCCAAACACCTACACCCAAATTTATATTCAAATTGTATTTGCCGTAAAAGGCAGGCAAAATCTCATTGCAAAGCAAAACAGAGAGGAATTACATAAATATATTACCGGCATTGTACAAAACAGAGAACAGAAGATGCTTTCAATTTTTGCAATGCCAGATCATACACATTTGTTGGTTGGTCTAAAACCTAATATAGCAATTTCGGATTTGGTTAGAGATATTAAAGCAGGTTCTTCCAAATTTATAAATGATAGCAATTGGATAAATGGCAAATTTAATTGGCAGGAAGGCTATGGGGCTTTTTCATATTCAAAAAACCAAATAGATAATGTGATTAAATATATTCTAAATCAAGAAGAACATCATAAAAATCAAGATTTTAAAGAAGAATATCTTGATTTTCTTCGAAAATTTGAAATTGAATTTGATGAAAAATATTTGTTTGAATGGATAGAATAGATACAGTGCTACAAACAGAATGCTCCTAAGGAGCAAATTAACACAATAAACAATGGCTAAGCAACTCGAACAAATGTCTGAACTTTAATTTGCTTGATTAATTTGATTAGAAGGATTTTAAAAGAAAATGTAAAATGAAATATCAAGATATAACTCAAAAAATAATAGGAGCTTCTATGGAAGTTCATAAAATATTGGGTAACGGTTTTCAGGAAGTAATTTATCAAAGGGCATTGGAGTTAGAAATGAATGCAATGGGCTTAACTTTTCAAAAAGAATATGAAATGGATATTTTTTACAAAGGAGAGAGAATTGGAGGCAGAAGAGTTGATTTCTTTGTTGAGAATTGCATAATGGTAGAATTGAAAGCAGTAATTGTTTTAGAAGATGTGCATTTAGCCCAAGCTATGAATTATTTAGAAGCATACAATATGGAAATAGGGTTATTGATAAACTTTGGAGCAAAAAGCCTTCAGTTTAAAAGAGTTCACAACAACAATCTATGCAATCAAGCAAATCCTATCAATCCTAAAAATCAAGGTTTAGACAATGGCTAAGCAACCCAAACAAATATTAGAAGAACAATTGGTAGCACAACTACAAAAGTTGGGTTATGGCTTGGTGCAATTCCATCAGCATAAAACATTGACTACCAATAGCATTTAAAATTCAACTTTGAAAATGTTTGCAGAATTCAAAAATGATATTACATTTGTACCAACAGTACCCTTGTTGCTTCCCGTAAGAACAGCTCAGGGGTCTTTCTTTTTTATAGGGTTTGTCACAAAATCAATACACCTCTTCTGCCTCTCTTTGATGCACACCGAAGGGGTCTTTTCTTTTAATAACACTTTGTAAAATGGCTAAATCTTCCAAAAGTATACAAGAACAAATAGCACTGCTGCAAAGCAGAGATATGCAATTCAAGAACATCAATGATGCACCACATTTTTTGAATAATATCAGCTATTACCGCTTAAAAGGTTATTGGTGGGAATTACAAGACGATAAAGTAAATCATTATTTTGCACCGAACAGTTACTTTGAGGATGTTATAGATTTATACAACTTCGATAGACATTTTAGATTAATTGTTTTCAATGCCATAGAAAGAATTGAAATCTCATTGAGAACCAAATTGATTTATCATTTATCCCAATCTTATGGACCCCATTGGTATTTATCCCCATCCATATTTCAAGACCCAAAAAGATTCACGTCTTTTCTTGGAAAAATCAATATGGATATGAGTAATAGCAGTGAAGAATTTGTTGTAAAACATTTTGATAATCATCCCAATGAATTGCCAGAAAGTTGGAAAGCTTTAGAGGTGCTTACATTAGGTACTTTGTCAAAATTGTATAGTAATTTAAAACATCAGTTACCTGAAAAAAATAAAATAGCAACAGAATTTGGTTTGAATAATCAAAAATATTTGGTGAGCTGGCTGTTAACCATAACTGTTATAAGAAACATTATTGCCCATCACAGCCGTTTGTGGAATAGAGTAATTATCAATAAATACGACTGGCCAGCAACGACACCAAAACCTATTTTAACATATATTCCAAACAATCATCAGAGAAGAAAGATATTTCCAATTCTATCTGCCATTATTTATATGAATAATGAAATAAGCCCTGGTCA
>JAAFJZ010000443.1 GCA_013298205.1 Cytophagales bacterium | reverse complement strand
TTGGTTTAGAATGGATTTTTGTAAAGAATTTTAAGTTTATTGCTCAATATGCAAATAGTTTTAGAGCCCCAACTTTAAATGAATTATATTGGGATAGGGTTGGAAATATTAATTTAAAGCCTGAATCTGGTTCTTCACAAGAAATTGGGTTTAATTTCAGTAATTTTAAAGTTTCTAATAAAACACATTTTTTTCCTCAAAGTCTGAGCTTTTCTTTTATATTTTATCAGCAATGGATTGATAATTGGGTTCAATGGCTACCCATTTCAGGAAGTAGCATGGATTTTTCCCCTGTAAACATTATGCAAGTATGGTCTAGGGGTATTGAAACGGATTGGAAACTCAACCATCAAATAAAAAAGTTAAATATTTCTTTTACTGGGAAATATAATTTTAATATTAGTACTATGGAAAAAGTTTATAATCCTGATTTGAATTCTATTGGAAAAATAATCGCATTGATTCCCCAACATAAGCTTACCTCAGGTATTAGTATTACACTTCAATCTTTGGGATTATTATATCAACATAATTTTATTGGATTTAGATATTTGGATAATGGTAATATAGATTTTTTACCAAGTTATCAAATTGGAAATTTAAGTGCATTCTACGATTTCTCAATACAAAAAACACGAATAAAATTGAGAACAGAATTTCAAAATATTTTCAATACACAATACCAAATATTGCCCTCACGTGCTATGCCAGGTATTTCTTGTAATGTTGGCCTAGATATTTTGTATCAAACATCAAATCTTAAATTAATTCCTAAATCCAAAAAAATATGATTAAATCATTGTTTAAAATTTCAACTTTATGTTATGCTTTACTAAGTTTATTGTTGTTCTCTTGCGATCCTCCAAAACCAATAGAAACAACTCCTATATATAGTGGTGCAGGAATTTTTGTTGTAAATGAAGGTGTTTTTAATAAAGGAAATGCAAGTATAACGCATATAGATAAAGCTACTAATAATATAACTTTAGATTTGTTTTTAGCTTCAAATTTAGATCCTCAGGGAAATGGCATTCCATTGGGTGATCAAGCACAATCAATGACAATTTTTGATAATAAAGCTTATATTGTTGTACAAAATTCATCTAAAATTGAGGTTGTAGGCTTGCCAAATGCTAAAAGAATTAAAAACCAAGCTATAATTGGAATACAAAGTCCTCGATATTTCTTAGGAATTTCTTCAAATACCGGCTACATAAGTGACTGGAATACCAACTCCATTCAAGTAGTTAATTTAGAAAACTATAACATAACTAGCTCTATTGCTGTTGGTACTGGACCCGACCAAATGATAATGTTAGGAGGAAAAGTTTATGTTATTAATACTGGCGGATATGGTTCTGATAATAAAATTTCAGTAATTCAAACATCTTCAAATACCGTAGTTAATACGATTGTAATTGGAGATTCTCCCAATTCTATTGTTGTAGATAAATAGGCAAAAAATTCTATAACGCAGATTTTTCTATTAATGTTGCTAATAGCACTTTAGGGTCTATTCAAAAAATCAATCCTGATAATGGTTCCGTTGAACTCACTTTTACTTTTGATGATAAAACAAAAACGGCTGAGGATTTATGTATTTTGAACGATAATTTATATTTTAATTATAATGGAAAAGTTTATAAGCAAAGAATTAATAGTGCTAGTTTAGCTCCTGTTGTAGTCATTAATCGAGGTTTTTATGGTTTGTCAGCTGATGTTTTTGCTAAACAAATTTTAGGGTGTTTTTCTCCTTCATTTAATTCAAATGGAAAAGTGATACGCTATAAAGTAGGTGAATCTTTGACACCTTTAGACTCATTTAAAGTGGGAATTGGACCTAATTCATGTGTTTTTTATTAAAAAAAAATCTTTTTTTATATTTTTAAAATGAAATTTTGAAACTTTAATTAACTTCAATCAATCTAAATTAGAAGTTAATTTGAGTTTTAAAAGTAAAATTGATTTTAAACGATTTATAAATTGAAAAATAATCAAGAAATAAAGAAAATTGTTTTGTTTGGTCCTGAAAGTACGGGCAAAACAGTATTAGCCAAACAATTGGCTGCTCATTATCAGACCATTTGGGTGCCTGAATTTGCTCGTGGATATTTAGACACCAAAATTAATGTTTATGATCCTTTTGGGCGTAGCTCAGAAGAAATATGCCAGCCGCATGACATTGCGCCTATCGTAATGGGGCAAATAGCGATGGAAGATTTGCTACTCGAGCAAGCCAATCAATATTTAATTTGCGATACCAATAGCTTGCAAACCAAAGTATATCAGCAATATTATTTTTCTAGGTCTGAAACTTGGCTCGAAGAAGTGTGCGCCAATAGAAAATATGATTTGTATTTACTAAACAACGTGGATGTGCCTTGGGTAGCCGACCCGCCATTTAGAGATAGAGAACATCATAGAGAAGAAATGTTTCAACTTTTTGAAAATGAATTAATTAAATTAAAACTACCATACACCTGTATTTCAGGCACTTACGAGCAAAGATTAGCAAAAAGCATCCAACATATTGATGCAATAAATAAGAATAGCTCAAAAGTATAATTTGAAAAAAATGGTAAAAAGTTTTAATATCGGATAGAATGCATTATATTTGTATCCGATATTAAGGAGGGGTTAAAAAA
>JAAFJZ010000429.1 GCA_013298205.1 Cytophagales bacterium | reverse complement strand
GGTCGAGTTCTATAGGCATATCAAACACGATTTCGTTTACATATTTTTTCAATGCAGATTTAGGAACTGTGCGCCCTACGGTAGAAAAAGCTTCCCTTCTGGTAAAATAATTTTCTTTATCGACAATGATGGAATAGTTTTTTTCAGGTTCTACACCAATTTTGAAAGTCGCATCTTCACCCAAAATGGTATCATAAATCACGATTTCTTCTTGATTAAGAATTACAATGTGCGCACCCACCATTAGTTTTTCTTCTTTCCCCTCTTCCTCATCTTCTGTTACTACGCCTTTCAAGGTATAAAAAGCCACTTTTTCTGATGGCGTATCATCCATAAAAGAATATATATCATCATCTCCTTTTCCTCCTTTTCTATTAGATGCAAAAAATCCCTCAGTGGCATTTTTATAAATAAAGCCAAAATCATCGGCTTCAGAATTGATAGGTAAACCTAAATTTTCAATTTTCAAACCTGTTGAATCTTTTGAAGCCACAAAAATATCTAATCCACCCAAACCAAAATGCCCGTCTGAGGCAAAAAATAACCTGCCATCAGTAGAGGCATAAGGAAAAATCTCATTGCCAGAAATATTAATTTGATTACCCATGTTTTTGACATTATAAAATTCTCCATTGTTGTTCATCGTAGCTTTCCAAATATCTGCACCTCCTTTTCCGCCTAAACGATTGGAGGAGAAGTATAAAGTTTTGCCATCATAAGAAAAAACAGGAGAAGAATCCCATGCATCAGGGTCATTAATACTCAAAAGTTGTGGCTGAGACCAAATACCATCTTTAAGTATAGTCAAAAATAAATCTGTATTTTGAGTTCCATTTTTTTTACCATTATTGCTTTTTGCAAAAACTGCTACTTTATCATTCATAGCAAAATTCATGCAAGCCTCATGTGTATCGTCTTGGTTTATCAATTCAGAAAAAGGTTTTGCAAAACCACTATTAACATCTATGCCATCAAAAGTGTAAGTCCAAATGTCTGTGAAACCAAGCCCAGTGGCTTGATACATTTTGGATTGCCCACGAGAGGTGGTAAAAAAAAGTTTATTGTATTTCCATACGGGCGCATATTCAGTGCCTTCAGTGTTAAGATAATCGCAATTTTTAATTTTAAAATATTGTTCAGTATTAAGCCATTCATTTATTTTGTCATAATTATCTACTTCTAGCTTGGCTCTTTTTTTAAGCATCGTATTTGTACCCACAGAAGCGTATTTTTCAAAATAATTTTTCGCATTTAGGTATTCCCTTTCATTTTTCAAACCTTGAGCCAAATAAAAATAGGCAGAATCTTCTTTAAAGCCAGCTTCAATGGCATTTTTATAAAAAGGAATCGCCTCTTTATAGCGATTGCTAATTCTGTAACTATCAGCTATTTTGTAATTCAGAGAGGCTTTATCTCCACTTTTTTCTAAAGCTTTTTTATAAAACTCGATAGCAATTTCAAAAGCCGCAATTTGGTATTTTTTATCGCCTTTTTTGGTTAAAGATTTAGGCGTTTGGCAGGCTGAAAAACTGATTATTAAGAGGAGAAGTATAAATTTATTTATGCTCATTACATTAATATGTTATTATATAGTCTGGAGAATTTAGTAATTTGATTTTAAAATAAGACTGAAAAAATTTTAAACTTTAAAACAGTTAAATAACCAAAATATGACAAAATACTTTGATTATTTTATTAATTTAATTTAAAGCAAAAATAGATAAAGTTTATAACTTTCCCTAAACTATGAAATTAAGTTCATTAATTCTTATTAGAGTCTTGAAGTTGAATTAAATCTTGATTTATAAAGCTTTAATTGAGATAAATGCAGGTAAGAGTTTTGCCGATTTAATACTTGAACTTAAATTTTACTTCTCTAAAGTTTAATCCATTTGATAATATTTTGTAAGTAACTGTTGAATGAGTCGTTTTGATTTCATCAGTTTTTTCAAGCGATTTGGCATAGAGAAATAATGTATCTTGAATGATTTCAAATTCTCCGTCATAAATTAACAAAGTATTAAGCTCAACATTTACGTCAAAAATTAAAGTATCTGTTCTTAATTTGAAATTTATTTGATTGAAATTAATCCAAAGTGATCCCAAATCTAAATTTTTGCCAACTTTTAGCTGTTGTGAAATTAAAGATTCTTTTACATAAAATTCTACTAATCCAATTTTGAGATTTTTAGGTAATTTATCTTTGGTTTCACAGGAAATAAATAACAAAAAGATAAGTATCAGAAAAATATAAGCCCTGTTTTTTAAATAAAAAAAATTATGATTATTATTCAACATAAAAATATTTTAAAATAAATCAGAAATATCTGTATTTTTATTTCAATGCTTCACTTAAAATTTCAATAGGATGCTTGGCTTTAACTTTTGCCCCATCATAAATTTGATGCCTGCAACTTGTTCCAGGCGCAGCAATGATGCTATTTTGGGCTTTTCTTACAGCAGGCAAAAGCACCAGCTCCCCTACTTGCATAGAAACATCGTAATGCTCACTTTCATAGCCAAAAGAACCTGCCATTCCACAACATCCCGATGGGATTACTTCGACTTTATAGTTTTGAGGTAAACTCAATATCTTTTCTGTTGCTGAGGTTCCAGCTATTGCTTTCTGATGACAATGTCCATGCAACTTAATATTCTGAGGTTCAGATGTGAACAAATCTGAGCTGATATTGCCTAAAAAAACCTCTTTAGCCAAAAATTCATCTA
>JAAFJZ010000043.1 GCA_013298205.1 Cytophagales bacterium | reverse complement strand
AACCAATTTGCGGATGATTTTGGGCAAGTGGGTAAATATCATAGGCTATTTCCTCATAAGGATGCGTTTTTTTGAGCGCAATAATTATTTTTTCTTCCAAATGAATTGGGTAAATCATTTCCAATCGATCCTCACTCACCTCTTCCAATTTATTGGCTGACCCCACAAAAGGATTTGCTTCTTGATTTGGGCGAAATGTTCCTTTTCCGTTTAAAGTAAAACTACATGAATCATAATTGCCTATTTTACCAGCTCCCACTTCTGCCAAAGCATTTAGTACTTCGTTAGTATATTTTTCAGGTACAAAAACACAAAGTTTTCTTAAAATATTTGCTTTGGGTTCTAAGGTTTTTACATTTGACAAACCCATTTTTTCAGCCATTTTAAAGCTCACTCCATTCCAAGCATTGTCAAGATTGGTATGAGCATTAAAAAGTGCTATATCATTTTTTATCGCTTTTATGATACACTTTTCAGTTTCATTTCGCCCCGTAAGCTTTTTCAAACCCACAAAAGGCGTAGGGTGATGAGAAACAATCATTTCGGCCCCCATTTTTATCGCCTCATTAACCACAGCTTCTGTTATATCCAAAGACAATAAAATTCGGCTAACTTTATTTTCTGAATTTCCTACCGTTAAGCCTACATTATCGTAATTTTCTTGATAACAAGCAGGAGCAAATTCTTCAATAATTTGAACTATATCTTTTACAGTAACTTTCATAATAACGATTTGAACAAAATTAAATATATACTAGAACTTGGCTAGTTCTTTTTTACGAATTTAAAGGTAAAGAAAAATAAATCTCATTTTCATTTCTGATTTTTAATAAACCTTTACTTTTTTAAAATTTTTCCTAAAGTTTCGATTGTGTAATCTATTTCTTGAATGGTGTTAAACTTGGAAAACGAAAAACGAATATGCGCTCTTTCTGCATCGAAAGTCAAAGCCTCAAGCACATGCGAGGAAACCGAAGCGCCACTATTACAAGCACTACCAGCTGAAGCCGAAATGTTGTGAATATCCAAACTAAATAAAAGCATTTCATTTATTGGGTGAGCAGGAAGACTAAGGTTAATTACAGTTGGCAAAGCATATTCCATATCCAAACAATTACCATTAAAAAGTACTAATGGAAATTTTTCTTTCAATCGATTAATGAAGTAAGATTTTAGTGTTTTTAAATGGATAACATTCATTAATCTATGCTTATCTGCCAATTCTAAAGCTTTTGCCATTCCTACAATTCCAGCCACATTTTCTGTGCCACCTCGTAAATTTCTTTCCTGCGCTCCACCTATTATGAGAGGTATCGCATCGATTTCTGCATTTCTATACAAAAAACCCACTCCTTTTGGGCCATGAAACTTATGAGAAGAAGCCGCCAAATAATGAATCTTAGTTTTTTCTAAATCATATTGTAAATAACCCATGGTTTGCACAGCATCTGTATGAAAATGAGCTTCAAATTGCGAGCAAAGATTAGAAATCAAATCAATATCATTATAATTTCCTATTTCATTATTGGCATGCATCAACGAAACAAAGGCATTGGGAAATGATTTAAGTAAAATTTCCAAACTCGCATAGTCTAAAATTCCTTTTTCATTATGTTGCACAAAATGTGTTTTAAGCCAGCCTTTTCGCTCATAATATTCGAGAAAATGCAAAACCGCATGATGTTCAAGTTTTGAACTTATACAATGTCTAAAAGTTTGGCAAGCATTTGAAATGGCAGAATTATCAGCTTCTGTACCGCCAGAAGTAAAATATATTTCTGATGATGAGGTGTTTAGAATTTGAGCTATTTTTTTTCTGCTATTCTCTATTGCTGCTTTTGCCTCTCTGCCTTGCTTATGCAAAGAAGAAGGATTGCCAAAACTCGTAAACCAATAAGGTTGCATAGCTTCAAGTACTTCTGGAAGCATCGGAGTCGTAGATGCATTATCAAAAAAAGCATTCATAAATTAATGTCGTTTTTATATTTGGCTTAATGCCCAAAGTTAAACACCTTTATATAGATAGCAAAAATATTTGAACACCCAATCGGGCGGGCTATTGTTGCAAGCCTCTTTTGTGCTTCAAGAGGGCTTTTCGTTCACTGAGTAACGAAAAAAAAATACATCATTTCAAGAAATTTTAACAAAAATAACTTTTTGTTACTGATTATAGTAGATTAAAACTAGCTCTTTTATTTTATTGGGTTTCTAAATTAAAACTCATTAAAATAAAGAACTAGTTTTTTAAACAATTTTATGCTGCTTTTTCAAAAGCCATTTTTATCCAACCCAGTACTTCTTGATCTATTTCATTAATTTCAGAAATGCTAACTTTATGAGAACAAATTGCATCTGGTTTTTCAGCTATTAATTTACTTGTTGATTCCACTCCTTTTAAATTAAACCCAATTTCAAATCGAGTTTTAGATGCAGGATTCAGAGTAATAAATTGTTTTTTACGCCTTAAAGCAACGTATGCCTTCTTGGGTGCTATTTCAAATTCGCCCCCAAATTGTTGAATTTCTAAAATTAATTTGTTGTAAATTAATTTTAAATGTTCTTTACCTGCATATTGATTCACAATCAGTTCCTCCCCATCACCTGCTGAAGAAGCGTCTGTACCTAATACTTTCATTGCAATTGTAGCAGCGTAACCGTGACCTAAATTGTGGGTTTCTTTTAAAAATTTTACAATTTCACTACTTTTAGTGATTCCTTGTTCTGTGATTATTTTTTTCCATTCATCTAATGAATAACCTGTTTTTTCTTTCAGGGTTTCGAGCATTGTTAATGTAGCCTTATCCATAATATTTTATTTTTTACTTTCAACTGCATTTTTTAATAAATCTAAGCCTTGCTGATTGGTTTTTACCATTTCTGATTTTGCACCAAAAGCCCATAGGAAGAAAGCATCTACTAATCCGGATTCCAGATTAAACTCTTCTTGTACAGTGATTCCGTTACTAGATTCCGTAAAAGTGTATTCAAAAGTTGGTTGAGCGACAAATGGTTTTTGGATTTCGCATTTTTTCCCAATAAAATTTAACTCATCAATTTTTGTAATTTCTTGATAACCCAAATCTTTACCTTTATTTCCATCCCAATGATATTGAGCTCCAACTGTACCGTCTGTTCCTTTTACCTCATATTTTTGGGTAGGGTCTTGAACTAGAAAAGGCGACCATTTCGGAAAATTATTAAGATATTTTACCATATCAAATACCTCTTGTTTTGAACCTTTAATTGTTACAGATGTGATGATTTTAATTGATTTTAATCCGCTCGCTTTGTATAAACCAAAGCCAATAAAGGCTGATAAACCAATACCTAATGTTACTAATATCTTTTTCATGATTTTATTTTTTTAAAAGTTAAACTCCGAATTGTGTAAGATGATGATCTAAGTGTTTGTAATAAAAATTATTCCATTCTTCTTTTGTCATTACTCCGAACCCTGGATGGTCTTTTAAGTGGAAATAATTTTCTCCTTTTGTAACCAAGTTTTGAATGTTGGATACTAATTTGCTTTTTTCTATATCAAAATCTTTTGCTGTTTTTATAATCATTTCGGAAGCCGTAGAACTGTTTTTCGACAATGGGCTTTCATTTACCAAACCTTTTTTTGCTAAGTTTTTGAGAATAAATCGAAGAAATGAGCTCGATTTTTTGTAATTTTCATCAAAAGCCATATCATAACTAACATTACAATGCGCCATCATTTGGCTTACATTCATTTTTCCCCATTGATTTTGGGTGTTTGGTGATAATTTATTAATTCTACCAATAAATTGTTCCGCAACAGGTGTCGAGTAAATATTTTGAATTTTCATTTTGTTATTTGATTTACATTGGATTAATTGATCTTACTTCTACATTTCCACCCATTAACAGGATAGGACATTTTTTTGCTAACTCAGTAGCTACTTCTAGCGACTCAGCTTTTAATACCATATTACCAGCCACCATTTGTTTATTTGCAATATGAAATCCGTCTTGAATAGAATTGTCAGCAGAAATACATTTGCCTTCAAAACCCAATTGGTATGTACTAACCAATTTACCTTGCATTGCTATTTTACCTATAAATTCTCCCCATTGCTTAGCCATTTCTTGCAGTTGTTCTGGTGTAGGTTGTTCGTTGCTTGGTTCAAATCTGAAAAGCAACATAAATTCTTTAGTCTGTGTCATTTTCTTTTTTTTAATTGTTTTTGATGATGCAAAGGTGTAGGAATCAAAAACAACAAAACTTGTCATATGACAAGAAAATTTATTCTGATGAAATTTCTTTTCTAATTCTACTTAATGAAGTATCGGTGATACCCAATTATAAAGAGATTTTTTTTAATAGTTTTGATATAGAAATTACTAGATTTAAAATAAATCCGTATATTTGTATTGCGGGGGTTGACACATAAGAAACAACCACCACAGCCCGAAGCCTTTTAAATTAACATTTAAAAGGCTTATTTTTTGTTATATACATTCTGTTAAATTTTATAATTCTTCCATTTTTCCAAATCCATACTTTTTCAATAGACTTGGTAGCAATTATTTCGCCTTTTATACTTCGATAAAGAACTTTGTTGCTTATTTCAAAATCAAAGCGAATTAGTATGTTGTTTGCTTGTTTATGAGAATCTCGTATTTCGCCTCTTACCGTTTTAATTTTGCCTGTTTTGTTAGTTTTAAACTCCCAAATTTCGTTGTTCCATAAACAATCAGCATGTTTTGGGTATTTAGAACCTTTTGGCATTATTTTATGGTACAATTTGAAATCATTGATTTGATTTGGAAGCAACTTGATGGCACCTCCAAATCTATCAACTAAAAACTCTGCAATGGGCTTGTTTTTTATTAATTCTTCTCCAGAATGAGTATTATGAATTTTGTATTTATTCCCCTTTTCGGTTTTAAACAATTCGTACGTTAATATTTTATAAAACAAATTGAGAAAATTAAATAAATTTATTCTGATGAAATTTCTTTTCTAATTCTACTTAATGATGTGTCGGTTATGCCTAGAAAAGTAGCAATATGTTTCAAAGATACATTTTGAATTACGTTTGGCTTTTCTTTCATTAATCTCAAATACCTATCTTTTGCTTGATCTGCAATTAATGATATACTATGTTTTTTCAAAGCAAAATAACTTCCGACCAAAAGACCACGCTGTTGTTCTCTAAAGTTCAAAATATTATTAAACATTTCTTGAAAATCTTCAAACGTGATTTCCCAACATACACATTCGGTTAAAGCTTGAATATTTTCTCTAGTAGGAGCAAAAAAGAATATAGATGGATAGTCGATTACAACTTCTCCAGTACCATAAAGGTTGAAAGTGATATCATTTCCTTCCGTATCAATAATATATGAACGAATAAATCCGGTTTCTAAAAACCAATATTTTTTCTCTATTTGACCTTCTTTGAGTAGGTATTCGTTTTTTTCAAAATTTACTTTTTTATACTTAGGTAAGATTTGGATCAATTCTTCTTTTGTAATCCCACTTGAATCAAATACTTTGCTCAAGAAATGTTCATTTATTTCAGCCATAATATGAAATGTTTTTAATTGTATTTTTTTAAAATCTTAATTCTACTATTTTTTTTATCAATTAGATTGAAACTAAGCTAAAAAAATTAAAAAAAACAACTCTAATCAAAGAGAAACACAAATTAAGATGGTTTAAAATTGAAAAAAATTAATTTTTATTATGGTTTCTTAAAAAATAACCCAATAAAATATCATGAATTTTAAAAAAATGGAAATTCTAAAGAAAAAATAAAAAAAATCAGTATTTGTTTCAATAAATTAATTGCGTGAAAAAAAATAGCCTATTACTTTCCTATTTTTTATATTTTTTAAAAATTTATTTTCCTAAAAATATTGAAATAACCAATCAAAATTAACTTATTTCTTTTTTATTTTCTAGCTACTATTATTTTCTAAATACGATTTTAGCAATTTCAAGCATAAAATTATGGCATTCTTCAAAGTTGGAGTTATTTATTTTACCATCAAGTAAAGCTTCTCTAATATGCAATTTTATAATGCCAACTTCACGACTAGGACCTATTTTTAGACTTTGCATTATATGTTCGCCTGTAATACAGGGCTGAAAATTTCTAAGTTCATCTTTACTCTCTACTTCGTTTATTTTTTGTTCTACTAACGAGAAGTTTTGAAGAAACTTTTTTACTTTTTCAGGGTTTTTAGATGTAATATCAGCTCTACAAAGCATCATTAAATGTTCCAAATCTTCACCAGCATCTACTATCAAACGCCTAATTGCGGAATCCGTAATCTCTTCACGAACCAAAGGGATAGGTCTTAAATGCAGTCGCACAAGATTTTGAACAGATTTCATTTTTTCATTCAAAGGCAATTTGAATTTTTCAAATATTTTGGGAACCATTCTTGCCCCTTTGTCTTCATGCCCATGGAAAGACCAACCGATTTTGGGATGAAATTTTTTGGTTAGGGGTTTGGCTATGTCATGCAAAATAGCCGCCCAGCGCAACCAGAGATCTTTTGAAACGTCAGCTGTATTATCTAACACCTGTAAAGTATGGTAAAAATTATCTTTATGTCCTTTGCCATCACGGGTTTCTGCACCTTTAAGGGCTACAAATTCGGGGAAAATAATATCCAATAAACCCGCGTGGTATAACAATTTGAAGCCAAAAGAAGGTTTGGGAGAAAGTATAATTTTATTCAATTCCTCAGTAATTCTT
Organism: Cytophagales bacterium; assembly: GCA_013298205.1. GTDB lineage: Bacteria > Bacteroidota > Bacteroidia > Cytophagales > UBA9547 > JAAFJZ01. The sequence goes on along the minus strand of JAAFJZ010000043.1, from coordinate 4,643 downwards.
TCTTGAGAAATGATAGCAATTCTATCTTTGGTTTTTTGAATGGCTTCAAAAGTGTTGGCTTCAATATCAAAATAAAATTTACTTGCAAATCTAATGGCACGAAGCATACGCAATGGATCGTCTGAAAAGGTTATTTCGGGCTCCAAAGGCGTACGAATAATTCCTTCACTCAAATCTTTTATCCCTGAAAAAGGGTCAAAAAATTGTCCTAAAGTATCAGGGTTTAAACTAATCGTAAATGCGTTGATGGTAAAATCTCTTCTATTCAAATCGTCTTCTAAGGTACCTGAACTTACTTTAGGATTGCGAGAATGGGCAGAATATGATTCTTTTCTAGCTCCAACAAATTCAATTTGTAAATCCTCCAAACATAGCATTGCAGTGCCAAAATTTTTAAAAATACTAACTTCAGTTTCTTTTTTCCCTGCTAAAGTTGCCGCTTGCTTGGCAAATTCTGTTCCATCTCCCACACAAAGCACATCTATATCTTTACATTCAATGCCCATAATTTTATCTCGCACAAATCCGCCAACCAAATAAGAAGGAATTTGGGTTACTGAAGCTGTTTGAGCTAGTATTTTCAAAGCTGGAATTGCTTTAATTAAGTTTAACCAAAACTCAGTTGTGGTGTTTTGAGCAAATTGCATGAATAGTTGAATAGTAGTATTCTAAAATAGAAAGCAAATTTCTTAAATTTTAGTTGTATGATTTGATAAAATTAATTTTATTTCTAAAATATAGTTTGATGAAAATATTAAAATCTAATTAAGTCGAATATTAAAATTTTATTTTTTCAATTTATACTTTTTGCAGAACAAATCAATTGAATTAGACTTTAGTATAATAAATAAGTAAGCTTGATTACTAATTATTTGAAAGCTAAACTTGTTTCAAGAAATAATATTCAATTTGAATTGCATATTATAATTACTTTTTTTTGTTTTTAGGTTTAAATTTATCTTTCATTTCTTCAGCTTCTTTAAGCAAAGCTTTCCAATTGTTATTTCCTGTATCGCTGGTAAAGTCTAGCGTGCTTTGATAAAGTTGCTTATCTATTTCCATAATTGAAATAGGGCTTTCTAGAAACCCTTCTATTTCATCTAAAATTATTTTTTCTTCTTTACTGCAAAAAGAAACGGCAATTCCTTTATGAATTCCTCTACCTGTACGACCGACTCTATGAACGTAATTTTGTGGTACATCTGGTAAATCATAATTTACAACATAATCTACATTGGGAATATCGATTCCCCTTGCACTTACATCAGTAGCTATCAATATCTTAATTTCTCCTTCTCTAAAACTATTCATGGCTTTATTTCGCTCAAGTTGATCTTTTTCTCCGTGAATAGTAACGGTTTTAATGTTCACTCGCTCCATACTTTTGGCTACACGTTCTGCTCGAACCCGTGTACGAACGAAAACTAAAATTTTACTATTAGGATATTGACTAATCATTCTTTCTAAAAAAAAACGTTTATCATCCATTTCTATAAATGCAACAGAATGGGTAATATTTTTGGAAACGGCATCTTTGGGAGCAATTTGAATCCTAATGGCTCTTGAAACGATATTGTATGCAAGTTTTTTTACAACTTCATTAATGGTCGCAGAAAAAAATAAGGTTTGTCGTTTTTTGGGTAACTTTTTAATTAAATCTTGAATATCATTATTAAAACCTAAGTCGAGCATATGGTCGGCTTCATCTAAAATCAAAATCTCTACTTTATCGAAATGGATATACCCTTGTGAATGCAAGTCAAACATTCTTCCAGGTGTAGCTACTATGATATCGATTCCTTCTGAGAGCTTGTTAATTTGAGATTCTTGCTCTACGCCACCATAAATTCCTGTGGCTTTTACGTGCGTATCTTTGCATAAGCTGTTAAAAACTTTTGTTATTTGTATGACCAACTCGTGTGTTGGAGCCATTACAATACATTTAAGACCCTCAGCCCTGGGATTTTTTTTTTGTTGTTGTATCATTTGAATAACAGGAATCGCAAATGCTGCTGTTTTTCCTGTACCTGTTTGTGCAATAGCGAGCACATCCTCTCTTTTTAGTATGGGAGGGATGGACTTAAATTGTATATCTGTTGGTTTTCTATAACCCAACCTTTTTAAATTATTTTTGATTTCAAATGAGAAATCATAGTCTTCAAATTTCATTTTATAATAACTAGATATAAGTAAAAAAATGTATAAAATAAAAAATGTCGCTAAACAGATTCAAAAAACATTATTTTAAAGAATAATTGTTTTTAAACTTCTATTAAATTGTGTTGAGCAAGAATTAGAAAATATTTTTAACAAGTTTAAACATGCATTAAATGCAAATTATTTAAACATTTTGCTCATTGTACCTGCAAGTTTTGACTTATTTACATCTTTCATCATGGTTTTCATTGTTTCAAATTGTTTTACCAATTGATTTACTTCTTGAATGGTTGTACCACTTCCATCTGCAATTCGTTTTTTTCTGCTTCCGTTTATTAAATCAGGGTTGGTACGTTCTTGTTTGGTCATTGAAGAAATTATAGACACAATGGGTTTAAACATGTCATCATCTAAAGGCATATCTTTCATCATTTTTCCCATACCCGGAATCATACCAATTACGTCTTTGATATTACCCATTTTTTTAATTTGTTCGATTTGAATTAAGAAATCATCATAACCAAACTGATTTTTTTGTATTTTTTTATTTAATTTTCTAGATTCTTCTTCATTGAACGCTTCTTGTGCTCTTTCTACTAAAGAAACCACGTCACCCATTCCTAAGATTCTTTGAGCCATCCTATCGGGATAAAACAAATCTAAAGCTTCCATTTTTTCGCCAGTTGAAACGAATTTTATGGGTTTATTTACTTCCGCACGAATCGTTAAAGCGGCTCCACCTCGAGTATCGCCATCCAATTTAGTTAATACAACACCATCAAAATTGAGTCTTTCGTTAAAAGTTTTTGCAGTATTTACAGCATCTTGACCTGTCATGGCATCTACAACAAACAAAGTTTCTGAAGGACTTAAAACTTGTTTGAGCATTTCGATTTCACCCATCATTTGTTCATCAACTGCCAAACGACCAGCAGTATCAATGATTACTACTTTTTTATGATTGGCTTTAGCAAACTGCAACCCGTTTTTGGCAATAGAAACGGCATCTTTATTATCGGGCTCAGCAAAAACTTCAACTCCAATTTGTTCACCCAAAACTTGCAATTGTTTTATAGCGGCTGGTCTGTAAATATCACAAGCCACCAAAAGTACATGCCTTCCTTGTTTTTTGAGATAATTGGCAAGTTTACCTGAAAAAGTTGTTTTACCCGAACCTTGCAAACCTGATATTAAAATTACTGCAGGATCGCCTTTAATTGTAATTTCTTGTTTGGAACCACCCATTAACTCAGCTAGCTCGTCACTAACGATTTTGGTAAGCAATTGCCCAGGAGAAACAGACAGTAAAACCTGCTTTCCTAAAGCTTTGTCCTTGATGGAATCAGTAATCGTTTTAGCTATTTTGTAGTTTACATCGGCATCTAAAAGAGCTTTTCTAATTTCTTTTATCGTTTGTGCAACATTAATATCTGTTATTCGCCCTTGTCCTTTAAGGGTTTTTATTGCTTTCTCTAGGTTACTACTTAGGCCTTCAAACATGATTCTGGTATTTTATTCTAATTTTTTATTGCAAAAATACGAAATCGATTTTAATGATTATATTTACAAGGTAATTTTATGAAATTATTATTCAATTATCTTTAAAATATGCTTGCTGATTTCTTTGATTTGATTTTTCCAAGTTTTTGTTTAGGTCAAGGAGATGCTTTGGTAAAAGGTGAATATTTACTTTCTACTTCTACTTTAGCAAAATTACCTTACACAAACTATCATTTAAAATCAGACCATCCACTAAAAGAAAAGTTGTATGGCAGAATACCAACTGAGGAAGTTTTGGCATTTTTATTTTATGAAAAAGGTGGTTTGGGTTCTAAGTTGATAAAAGAAATAAAATACAATGGGCATCAAGATTTAGCTGTTTATTTAGGTAAAAGCTATGGTAAAATTTTAAAAGAATCTGGGAAGCTAAATCAATTTGACGCTTTTGTTCCTGTACCTTTACATAAAAGTAAATTGACCAAAAGAACTTTCAATCAAAGTCTTGCCTTTTGTGAAGGTTTGGCTTCAGAATCTAAAATACCCATAGAAAACAATTGGCTATTTAGAAAAACAAATCATAACTCACAGACCCAAAAATCAAGAGAAATACGCTATTCTGAATTGATAGAAGATTATTTTGCTGTAGAAATCCCTTCTAATATCAAACACATTGCGCTTGTAGATGACGTAATTACCACTGGTGCAACTATAGAAATTTGTGCGAATTGCTTGCTTAAAAAAGGAGTAGAAAAAATTTCGGTTATTGCTCTAGCTGATGCAAAATAGGATTAAAAATATTTGTAAAAAATTATAAACTTGAAGTTTAATTAAGCTCTGTTGATGTTATTTAAATCTTCAAATGACTGTTTTAATCTAGCTTTGAAAGTTTCTTCACCTTTTCTTAACCATACTCTTGGATCATAGAATTTTTTGTTTGGTTTCTCTTCACCTTCAGGATTTCCAATTTGACCTTGCAAATATCCTTT
>JAAFJZ010000434.1 GCA_013298205.1 Cytophagales bacterium | reverse complement strand
CGCAACTGTCAAATTAATATTTGAGGAATTAACCGAACCACCCGCACCAGATACTACCGCAAAATAACTTCCTGAACTAGTTGTTGTTACACCTGTGAGGGTAAGTGTAGCAAAAGTTTGTCCTGTAATAGAAGTTCCGTCTCTAAACCATTGGTAACTCAAAGCCGTGCCAGCTGCGGTAACACTCATCGTAGTTCTTACTCCGCTACATACGGTTTGGGGTGCAGATATGCCAGTAATAGAAGGCAAAACCACCCCCGAAATAGAAAACGTATAAGCACTATTATTTCCATCGTTACTATTTATGGTTACTATGGCATTGCGTACGCCAGTAACAGTTGGTGTAAATCTGATTACAAAATTTGCAGTTCCTGAAACAGTTAAATTTAAAGGCGTAGGATTGGTGCTAACCACAAATTCACTTGCATTGGCTCCAGAAATACTTATGGAGTTTATACCCAAGGTAGTTGCTCCAGTATTTTGCAATACAAATGTTTGAAAAGTGCTCGCATTCAAAGCGCTAGCTGCAATATCTGTAAAATTACTTCCACTAGGCGTATTATTACGACCGATGTTTTGATTATTACCTTTAACACCCAAGTAAGGAGAAAGTGTAAAATTAGGGCTATAAGTAGCCCCGTTAAGGTTATAAGTAGTATTTGTACTTTTATTGGTAAAAAGTGTTGTACTTGCTTCGTTATCAAACGTGGCATTGAGCAATAAATTAGGTGTAGCGTTTGGCAAAGAAATATTAAAATTAGCTAAAATTTCGGCATCTGTTCTCGTGCCTTGCCATACCCGTACTTCATCTAGTAAACCTTTGTAATTTTCACCACCGGGTACTTGTGATCCCATTTTTATGAATGCACCTGCGGTGTAGTTTGCAGAATTGGATACACTGGTATTGGAAATTAAAATTCCGTTTACAAAAACTTTTAAAATACTGTTTGAGGGGTCTGCTACAATCGCCACATGACTCCACTGCCCTTTTCTTAAAGCATTAGCTATGTCTACACCACCACCGTTAAAATAAGCAATACTAAACCCAACATCAGGGTAATTTAAAGACCCTGAATAGTCATAAACTTGCACAAAAAATTTGCCAGCATTACTTCCATTTGCATCAAAACACATGGGAGTGCCCTTGTAGTATAGCTGTGTGTTAGTTGCAGGGTTAGCCCAAAACTCAAATGTAAAAGCCGGTTGCACAACTGCCAAAGCCGGCAAAGGAACAAGCCCCGTGGTTTGTGTACCTGTAAAAGAGATGGAAGAATTGCAATTATTTACCACCAAATTGGCACCATTTGTAGTTAGCGACAATGCACCATCTCGGATTACCGCAAAATATGTCCCAGTATTTATTACACTCACTCGAGCCAGTAGCACTTACTGTAAAAGTTATTGTATTCCCGCTACAAGCATTAGTGTTGGCGATAGGTTGGGTTTTGATAGAAAAAGCACCTTGGTTAATGTAAAGCTTGGAAGTTTTTATAATTCCTAAATCAACATATCCTGTTATGAGTAAGTCTTGTTTGCCATCACTGTTTACATCAGAAAAAGCAACGGAACTATTACCAACACCCGTAAAAGTATTAACTAGCGTAAAGTTTGTGCCACTATTTGTATAAAGTTTTGTAATGGGATCACCTCCAATAAAGGGAAAACCAGAAATCAAAACATCAGGTTTACCATCGCTATTTACATCTGAAAATGCAATAGAACCTGAATAAACTCCAGTTAATGATGTAGAAACTTCTTTAAAATTTGTGCCACTATTGGTGTACAGTTTAGAAATAGGATCAACATTAACATCATATCCTGTAATCAAAAGATCAGGTTTTCCATCATTATTTACATCTGAAAAAGCAATGGAACTAGTACTAGCACCCGTAAAAGTTGATGTAGTTACTTCTGTAAAATTAGTGCCACTATTGGTGTAAAGCAAGCTATAAACGGCACCATAATAATCGGATCCTGATATAGCCACATCAGGTTTGGTATCTCCATTTACATCAGCAAAGGCAATAGAACTATTACCAACACCCGTAAAAGTTGATGTAGTTACTTCTGTAAAATTAGTACCACTATTTGTATAAAGTTTAGTGCAAAAAACTGTTCCATCAGTCCCCGATATTAAAACATCGGGCTTGGTATCTCCATTTACGTCTGAAAAAGCAACGCTTCCAAACTCTACACCAAAAAAAGAAGTTCCAATTACTTCTTTGAAATTAGTACCACTATTCGTATAAAGTTTAGCAGTAAAAACAGCATCTTTATCTTTACCTATTATTAAAACATCGATGAATGTATCATTATTAACATCTGAAAAGGCAACAGAACCATTAATTACCCCTGTAAAAGTAGATGTAGTTACTTCTTCGAAATTAGTTCCGCTATTTGTATATAGTTTAGCTATATTTGTATTAGCCAATCCAGTTATCAAAACATCAGGTCGTCCATCGTTATTAACATCTGCAAAGGCAACAGCACTAGAACCAACATTAGGTATTGTATTGTTAAAGCCTGTAAGAACATTGGCTTCCACGAAAGTTTGAGCATAAGTGCTTAAACTGAAAAGTGAAAAAGCAATAATGAGTTTAAATTTTTTCATATATGTAAAGAAATAGTAAGCAAAGGTCTTAATTTATTAGCATTTTTTTATAAAAAATTTACAAAACAAATAGTTAATATAACAATCATTTG
>JAAFJZ010000427.1 GCA_013298205.1 Cytophagales bacterium | reverse complement strand
CGTTAAACCATTTCTTGTTTTCTTTTTTCCCTATACAAAGCATAAGCCGTAAAATTAAGTGATATGCTTGATAAAAGTAAGCCAATTGCAGAACCTGAAGTAATGCTCACAGTGTTTTGAGCAAAAAATAAAGCATAAAACAATACGCCTAAAATGAGGTTTGCACAAACTAAAACGACTAAAATTAATCTGTTATTCATGGGAAAAACTATGCTTAAATTTGATCCGAATTTTTATTCCTCTGTTGAAAATAAGTAAAACTACCCCAAAGAGCATACACAAGTATTATCGGGAAACCACCAATTTTAACAGCAATATCAAGTATTTTTTCATCAGCAGATAACTCGTAGTTTAGCAAGTGTTTTGTTTCAAAAAACAAAATACCAATACCTGAAAATATCGAAGCTATTTTTAAGCCTTGTTTTAATTCTTTCATAATAATTCTTAAATTAAAAAAAGTGAAGCCCACCTATTTGGGATTAGGTATTTTCAATCTGCTTATGATATATCGTAATACAAGATAAATAATCATAAGAGCATACCCTACTAATTTCAAATTTTTGTTAATAAAATCCTCATCAGAGGAAAGAATATAGCCTAACCAAGGCTTTATTTCAAAAAATAAAACCATTATTAGTATAAAAACAAGCAAACTACGTATACTGTAATCTATTAATTTCATTTTAGGTGGAATTTGAGAATAGACTTCTTTTATTTACAAAATCTCTCAATTCTGCAATAACTCATAGAATTGAGAGAGAGTTAGCAGATTTTATGGGCTAACGACCATAATCACACCATAAATCTACACTTGCCAAAACGAGACCAGCCGCACCTAAAGCGGGACCACCAACTAAATAAGCCACAACTGTTGTTGTAAAACCACCAATACTCGCAACATGACAAGCACCATCGGCAAATTTTTTTGTATAACCACCTTTTACAGATGCCATTTGATCAAAATTTAGCTTTTTCATAATTATTTAGCCCCCATCAAACAAGCAAGTCCAACCATATTACCAAAATAAACACCTAAACCGCCTGCAACAGCTAAACCAATACCACCAGTAGCAATAGTAGCAACTCCTGCCACTAATACAGCCGCACCAAGTACCAATGTAGCTCCTCCGACTTCACATATTCCCCCACCTTTCACAACCGCCATTTGATCTAAAGATAATTTTTTCATTGTTTTAAAAGTTTTAAAAATGATAGATTTGTTTAACGGTGCAAAGGTAGTTTGGCGCACTGCCATGTCCTGTCAGTTGTGTTAAGTTTTTAAAATATTTTCCTAAACTTACACCGCCTTTTATATTAGCCATTTCGTCGAGGCTTAATGACCTTGTTCTTTTATCCCCTCAATAATTTCCTGTGGATTAAGATAGGCTTGTTTAACAACAAATTTCGGGTATTTTTTAGGTAAAGTTTGATACCACTGATTTAGTTTTTTTGTTGATGAAAGCCGAATTAATTTGCCATTTTCTTCCACCCATATTGTTTTCCCAATCCGCCCCATGGCTTCATTTACCACAAAAACTCGATCATATAATTTAATTGTACCTGTCGTAAGCGCACGGTACAATCGTCCGTTTAAATTAATAAATACCGTAGAATCTCTATCATTATTTAGGGTAGAATCAGCCCCTCGCAAGGTAATTTTATTAATTTGCCCAAACCTTGCTTTAATAGAGTTGGTTTGCTTATTTTGATAAAATAGAAAATTTTTCGTTGGAAACTCCCATTTATCATATTTAAACCTACCCTCAAGAGTTCGCCCATCTATCAGTTTGGCTATTCCCTCATGGATTTTGTATTGGACAGGAGATTTATTTCCATTTCCTGCAAAATAAAAAAGCACAGGGTATTGGGCATAAGCGAAATTAGCTACCAAAAATGATGCTAATAGTGTAAAAATTGCTTTTTGCAAAATCATTTTTTAAGAAAAGAATGGGTTGTTATAAATAAAAATGGCTAAAAATCTAAGATAGAAACCAAACTATAATTAAATAATTTGGTTTATCATGATTCTTTTATTCATCAAAACAAGAAGCAGATGCGCCCGCAGATGCGCCACCGATAGCTCCAATTATTCCGCCCCAACCTCCAAAAGCAAAGCCCGCAAAAAAGCCCAATATTCCGCCTCCAACTGTACCCAACGTACATTTAAACCAACCCCCACCTTTCACCGTTGCCATTTGATCTAAAGATAACTTTTTCATTGTTTTAAAAGTTTTAAAAATGATAGATTTGTTTAACGGTGCAAAGGTAAGGGGTCAAATCATTTCCAAATTTGTTGGATTTTTTGTTGATGGAATAAGGCTGCACCATACAATAATGAAAATACAGCCAAGCCTACCGTTCCTATCAAGAAACCCACAAAGGCAATTTGTTCGGTTGTAGTTAAGCCGTAACTTTGCCCTGAAAAAAAGCCGATCAACATCATCAAAAAATAAAGTACAAATAAAATGACAGCAAAAGGACTTACCAAAACCAAAAGTAACAATCCTACTATTTTTTTGAAAGTTTGCATAAATAAAAAGTTTGAATGTGGAAAATTTGATAAAATAGCAAGTATTTCAAATACTTGCTATTTTATTTTGATTAACAATGTACAGCTTTTCCCAATAAACTACCTAATGTTAACAATCCGCCTGTAGCACTACCAACCAATGCCATTCCAAGATAGCCTACAACAAAATTGTTAATGCAAGCAGTATCATTAGGGAAAATTCCCCCACCTTT
>JAAFJZ010000426.1:1569-2744 GCA_013298205.1 Cytophagales bacterium | reverse complement strand
ACAAACGATACAGGTAATCGTTTAGATTTGGATGGTTCGCCTCAAATTGGAGGAGAAAATCAAGGTTTTAGACCAATGCAAGCGGTTTTAGCTTCACTTGCTGGATGTAGCAGTATGGATATAATTAGTATTTTGCAAAAGCAAAAAGAAGAAATCCGAGATTATGAAGTAGAAATTACAGGAAACCGAGCAGAAGATAAAATACCAGCTGTTTTTACTGAAATTCATCTACTTTTTAAAGTTTATGGCAATGTTAATGAAGAGAAATTAAAAAGAGCTATTGATCTTTCAATGACTAAATATTGCTCAGTTACTAAAATGCTTGAACCAACAGTTAAAATCACTCATTCTTACATTTTAGAATCATGAATTTAACAAGAAACACATATATCAAAATCGGACTTGGAGCAATTTTCTTATTGGGAATTTTCTTGTATAGAATGTGGTTAAAAAAAGCAAAAAATTTTGATTTAACTAAACTCGAAATTTCTAACTTACAAGGCGAATCTGTTGATTTATCTAAATTTAAAGGCAAAACAATTTTTATAAGTTTTTGGGCTACCTGGTGCAAAGATTGTTTGATAGAATTGCCAGGAATAGAAAAAGCAAAAGAAATTTTCAAGGATAATGATATTGTTTTTTTACAAATAAGTGATGAAGAACCAAAAAAAATACAAGAATTTATAAATAAAAAAAATATAAAATCTGGTTTTTACCATCTTAACACATCTTCAAAAAAAATCGGAATTTATTATTATCCAACTGTTTATGTAATAAATAAAAAAGGAGAAATTATTTTTAAAGAAACTGAAGGTGGTAGAGATTGGGGCAGTCCTGAAAATACGACCTTATTAAAAACCCTAGCCAAAAAATAAAATGAGTTTTGAAAATTTTGAAACCCTAGCTGTTCGCACCCAAACAAATCGATCACAATACAGAGAACACAGTTCTCCCATATATTTCACTTCTAGTTTTTTATTTGAAGAAGCAGAACAAGCTCGAGCCATGTTTGCAGACGAAATGGAAGGAAATATTTACACTCGCTTTTCAAATCCAAACACAAGTGAATTTATAGATAAAATTTGTTTGATGGAAGGAGCTGAAGATGGTTTTGCTACTGCTTCTGGCATGGCTGCTATGTTTGTAAGTATGGCTGCATTTCTTAAATCTGGAGA
>JAAFJZ010000426.1:0-1559 GCA_013298205.1 Cytophagales bacterium | reverse complement strand
TGGAGATCATATACTTCTTTCTCGTTCAGTATTTGGTTCTACACATCAAATAGCCACGCAACTTTTTCCTCGTTGGGGCATAGAATCGTCTTATGCAGATATAGATAAACCCGAAACTTGGGAAGCTTTAATTCAAAAAAATACCAAAATGATTTTCTTAGAAACACCTTCTAACCCTTCACTAGATATAGTAGATTTGGAGTTTGTAGGCAAACTAGCAAAAAAACACAATATTTTACTAAATGTAGATAACTGTTTTGCAACTCCTTACTTGCAAAATCCTATAAAATGGGGTGCAGATATTGTAACACATTCAGCTACCAAATTTATTGATGGACAAGGTAGAGCAATTGGTGGAATAATTGTGGGAAGAAATGAATTAATTAAAGAGGTTCGTTTTTTTTCAAGACATACTGGCCCTTGTCTTTCTCCTTTTAATTCTTGGATTTTGTCTAAATCTTTAGAAACATTAGCTGTAAGAATGGAAAAACATTGCCATCAAGCAATGGAATTAGCGAAATATTTAGAAAATAAAAATGAAGTTTTTAATGTTAAATATCCATTTTTGCCTTCACATCCTCAATATGATTTAGCGAAAAAACAAATGAGAATGGGTGGCGCATTGGTAACTTTTGAAATTAAGGGGGGGATAGAAAAAGGGGCAAGTTTTCTTAACAAATTAAAAATGATTTCATTTACTGCAAATTTAGGAGATACACGTACCATTGCTTCTCACCCCGCATCTACTACTCATTCCAAACTAACTGATTCAGAAAGAAAAAAAGTTGGTATTGAAGCAGGAACGATACGAATATCTGTAGGTTTAGAACATCTGGACGATATAATTAAAGATATTGAAATGGCATTATCATAAAACTAAAAATTTTCACTTTTTAAATTTTTTTTATGCTCAATTTAATAACGATAAAAAAATCATATTAAAAGTTCATTAATACTAAAAGTCTTTCAATTTAAAGAACTAAAACAAGCGGTTTGCTTTCTAATTGAATTTCTTTAAAATTCTCAAAACCAATTAATAATTAATTAAAAGTCCTCAAAATAATTCATATTTTAAAACATATGCAATTTGAATTATAAATTAATCGGTTTTGATTATTAACTTTGAAATTACAAATATGAATATTTCAAATAAAACGATTAACTGAAATTTATGAACAAGAAAGTAATTTTAATGATACTTGATGGATGGGGAATAGCAAAAAACCCTAAAGTATCAGCAATAGATGCAGCAAATACACCATTTATAGACAATTGTTATAAAAAATATCCCAATAGCACACTTTTAGCTTCTGGTTTACCAGTGGGTTTGCCAGATGGTCAGATGGGGAATTCTGAAGTTGGGCACATGAATTTAGGTGCAGGCAGAATTGTATATCAAGATTTGGTTAAAGTAAATTTAGCAGTAGAAAGCGGTTCGTTAGGAAATGAAAAAGTTCTAATTGATGCATTTGAATTGGCAAAAAAAGAAAATAAAAAAGTTCATTTTATAGGTTTAGTCTCAGATGGTGGAGTTCATTCTCACATAGACCATTTAAAAG
>JAAFJZ010000425.1 GCA_013298205.1 Cytophagales bacterium | reverse complement strand
CTTATAAAGTGGTCTAATTTATTTGTGTATTTGTTCATTATGTGAGTTTATACTTTGAATTACAATTTTTTTTCTGTTAGGTTATTGAATTCTCACGTTACATTCTAAAATGGCACATAACGTTTTGCAGCTACCCGAAGGGCGGGCTTTTTACCACTAAACTTCATTCGGAGAACTGAACTTTCGGCTACCACAAATGTGTCTGCGAAGCACGAAACCCCGCCTTTTGGGTAGGTGCTGTTAGGCGTTCGTTCTTTTTTTTCTGTCGTTGTTGTTTGTGTCATTTTATGTCGTAAGTTTGTAACCATTGTATAAGGTTAAACTATATGGTTATGAATGAATATTTAACATTGTCGGAAGCCTCTGAATTAATAGGCAAAAGTAAGGAAACTTTAAGGCGTTGGGATAGGGAAGGCAAATTGTCTGCTGTCCGTGAGCCAATGAGTAATTACCGTGTCTATAAAAGGGAAGAAGTTCAAACATTATTTACTGATTTTTTGGTTAAAGATATAAAAGAAATTACAACCAATTTTGTCGAACCCGAAAATGATTATAGCGTCTTAGAATTGTTTGCAGGTGCTGGTGGTTTGGCTGTCGGAATGGAAAAAGCGGGTTTAAAATGTGTCGCTTTAAATGAGATTGATAAATGGGCTTGTCAAACACTTCGCAAAAACCGTCCGAACTGGAAAGTAATGGAAGGCGATATAAAAGAATTTGATTTTACAGAATATCATAATAAAGTTGATGTTGTAACTGGTGGATTTCCTTGTCAAGCGTTTAGTTATGCAGGCAAAAAATTAGGTCTTGCTGATGCTCGGGGAACTTTGTTTTATGAATTTGCAAGAGTTGTTAAAGAAGTTAACCCGCCAATTTGTATTGGTGAAAATGTCCGTGGATTGTTAAGTCATGAAAACGGAAAAACCTTACAAGGGATGATTTCAATTTTAGATGAAATAGGTTACAATGTTGTGCCGTTTCAAGTTTTAAAAGCTATAAATTACAAAGTGCCACAAAAACGTGAACGCTTGATTTTAGTAGGAATTAGAAAGGATATTGATTTAAAATATGAATACCCAAAACCTTACAAAAAAATATACAACCTAAAAGATGCTCTGAAAAAAGGCGAATTATTTGAATGCAATGTGCCAAAATCGGAAGGTGCAAAATACCCAAAAAGCAAAATTGATGTTTTAGATTTAGTTCCACCAAAAGGATACTGGCGTGATTTACCTTTAGAAATTCAAAAGCAATTTATGGGTGGCAGTTTTCATTTAGGTGGCGGAAAGACTGGAATTGCAAGGCGAATAGGTTGGGATGAACCTTGTCTAACATTGACTTGTAGTCCAGCTCAAAAACAAACAGAAAGATGTCACCCTGATGAAACTCGTCCGTTTACAGTTCGTGAGTATGCTCGAATACAAACGTTTCCCGATGAATGGAAATTTGAAGGTTCAGTTGCCCAACAATACAAGCAAATCGGGAACGCAGTTCCTGTAAATTTGGGTAGAGAAGTTGGCTATTCTATTGTGAAATTCTTGAACCAATATTACAACTTGTCAAAGCCCAAATAGTAGCTGTAATTTTCAAATGTAATTTGGTCTAAAACACTACGCTTTGTTTTTTTGATTTCCGATTTTATTTCATCAAGTGCTGAATTTTCAACTACCTCTTCGCTGTGGTCTATTGATTTCAAATAGTCCTTGATTGCTGTCGGCAATATTTTATAAAGTTGAAATAAAGCATCTTCTTGTCCTGAAAGCAAAGAGTAAAATTGGTCGCCTGAAATTTTGTAAACTCTGCTGTGACTGTATTCCTTGCCGTTTATGTCTGCTGTCCACAATTCACAAAAACTACCTTTTGCTAAAATTTGAACCCAATAACATTTCGCTTTTTTGTAATTGTCGGCATACCCTTTTAGTTTTTGAAATAAACTCTCTGCCGAACTGCTGTTCATTGTGTTGTGCTTGTTTTTGATGTCGGCAAACAAAGTATCGTCTTTTGCTTTGATGTCGAAACCGCTTAAATTTCCTACTTCAAATCCTATTATTCCACCTAAAATTTGCTCGTGAAATGTCCCGATTGAATTGTTGATTGATTTGTCTATTTGCCTTAAAATTTCAGCTTGGATAAGGCTTTCCTCGTCTATGTTGTTAAACTTCGCGTCAAAAGTTAGTTTGATGGTATCAACCTTATTAGAGTAGAAATTCTTTTTTGTGATATTGTTTTTTGCCTTCAAATATGCGTTGTGCAGGTTACCAATGCAACTCAACAAATGGTCGTCCGATATAAAGTTTACGTATTTATTTTTCATTTAATTCTGTCAAATAGTTCAGTTGCGAAGGTAGCAATAAAAGTCGATTTTTAGTTCTGACGGCCCAATGTTGCAATGTCGCCATAGAATGACGCCTAACGGACAGGGCTTGGCGTAGTGGGGGATTTAGAAGCACAAATGCTCAATAAACCACAAATGTTGATAGAAGTACAAATGCTCAATTCAGCACTTCTGCCCCTTTTTCGCCAAACCCTTGTTCATACCCATTAAGTTAAGAAAAATCCTTACCTTGCTTTCTTATTTTCACCTTGAAAATTAGTAAAAATATGAACACAAGTCAAAAAATATTCAAAGATTTGCGGACTTTTTTAGACAGGATTGCTCTACATCCTGAAAAGTATCGCATCAAACCCCAAGACTTTACTAGAAAGCGTAAATTGCATTTTAGAAAGCTATCTTTGCTTATGATCTCG
>JAAFJZ010000424.1 GCA_013298205.1 Cytophagales bacterium | reverse complement strand
AAGTTAAAACTTTAAATGAAAAATCTGTAGAACTTAAAAACGAAGCAGAAATTCAATTTGAAAAAGCAATATTTAATTCATAAAAATGCAAATCAATTCACTTTACATAAACAACTATAAGCTACTGAAAGACTTTACTATTCATTTTAGTAAAGATGTTTCAATTCTTATTGGTATCAACGGTTCAGGAAAGTCAAGTATATTAGAATGTGTCGCACAAATATTTAGCGATGCTTATCTTCAAGAGAAATCAAAATTTGGGTTTAAACTTGAATATGAATTACGCTTAGAAGAAATCATTGAGCAAACAGCGACAACAAGTGAATTTAAGACTGACTACATTAAAGTTGAAATCTCCGCTGAAAAGAAAGATGAAAAACTACTTTACAAAGTTTATACTGGAAATGATATTTTAGAAAAAGAAACTGACATTGAGAAAAAGTTTGGAAGCCTTGAAAAAATATTTCCAAGCAATATTGTAATCTACTACAGTGGTTTGGCAGACATAATGAAGAAAATATGCCAGCCTCACGATGAAAAGTTATCAGTTAATTTCAGAAAAGGAAATACAAGTTTGCATCGTCCTTTCTTTTACTTTGAGCCGCCTTTGTTTAATCTAATTTTGATAACGCTACTTTCTTACGAGTATGGAGATATTCCACAATTCCTTTCAGATAGAGCAAAAATAAAAGGTGTTCAAAGTATTCAAATCAATCTCAAAAAACCTAGTTGGGGCAAAGGCAAAATAAATGAGTGGTGGGGAGCAAAAGGAGAAGTAAAAACATTCCTTGATTACCTTGATAGCATCGGCTCTCCTTTGATAATTGAAGAAGGAAGTACATCAAAATCAAACGGTAATGTAGTAATAGAGGCTTGGCAAAACGAAGCGTTAATCATTACTATTATAGGCCAAGAAAAACTATTTGAAATAAGAGAACATTTTGTTGAGGAAAGAACATTGTTTAAAATTTTAAATACATTGTTAATTGATGGCTTTCAGCCAGAAGTAAAGTTTTCATTTATTCAAGAGGATAACTCAGGTCAACATTCATTCAATGTTTTAAGTGAAGGCGAGCAGCAAGCCATTATAATTAGAGGGCTTATCGAATTAGTAAACAATGAAAATACTTTGTTCCTTTTTGATGAGCCTGATACTTATTTACATCCATCTTGGCAAAGAAACTTCATTGAAAGCATTAACGATTTGTCAAAAAATGCTGAATATAACAATAGTCAGTTTTTAATTACGACACATTCCCCACAACTTTTAAGTAATGCCGACCCAGCAAACTGTGATGTGCAAATAATGGAAGATGGAGAAATTGTAAAAGTTACTCCGAAATATTACGGCAGAGACATTAGCACTATCCTTTATGAAATGATGGGTGTAGAAAGACGAAATAAAAAAGTTGCAAAATTATTAAGCGTTTTGTTTAACACTATTGAAGAAGAAGATTTAGAAAATTCCAAAATAGAATATAGCAAGCTTATAGAAATTTTAGGCGAAGACGACCCTGCAATGGTTAGAGCAAAATCGCAATTAGATTATTTACAAGAAGAGCAAAATGAAGCAAATAGTTAAAAACGCAGAGCCAAATTCGTTGCTTCAACACAGAGCTAGTCAATTTGCAAATTTTGATAATATTCCGTTGGCGACAAAAGAAGAATTACGACAAAGTTTATTATCCGAACAAGGATACATTTGTTGCTATTGTATGAAACGAATTCCCGAACATACATCACCGTATATGAAAGTAGAACATTACAAGTGCCAAGACAATTTTGGTGCATTACAATTGACTTACACAAATTTAATTGGTGCTTGTACTGGTAACGAAGGACAACCTAAGATAAAACAAACCTGTGATACAAAAAAGGGTAATTCAGAATTGACAATCAGTCCAAATTCAACCCTTCCAATTTGTGAAACACTTTTTAAATATAATGCAGAAGGAGAAATAAGCTCAATCACAGACAACGCAGATATAAACAGACAACTTAACGAAGTATTAAATCTGAATATGCAAACACTCAAAGATGGACGAAGAGAAATATATTTGCAAGTGCAGGGAAGAGTAATTCAAGAAAGTAAAAAATCAAACAAAGCATCATTTGTAAAATTTCTTGAACAAGAAAAAGCAAAGTGGTTAGAACGGACAGAGAATAAACATCGACCTTATTGTTCTGTTGCACTTTACTATTTGACAAAGAAAATTAAAAGTAATCAGAATTAGCCAACGCTTTTGGCGGCACATTTGCATTTTTTCCAAACGCACAAAGCCAAGCAAAAAAATGCAAAAGAGCCACCAAGCCAACGCACCAAGACAGCAGTAAACAATGGACAACACAGCAACGACAGACAGAAGGCCAGCTTGTAAACATTTAGCCAAGTAGCGAAAAAGCCCTCGCAAAAAAAGCCCATTCGAGATTTGAGTCAGGAGGGGCTTTTTTGTTACTTGGAGTTGGCTGACCACCCGGCAATCTACTAGGTGGTTTGTATCCCTTTAAATCTCTTTTTAGCGTTCCATTTTCCTAGCTATTTTGGGTGTAGTCTTGCTTTTCATGTTTTTTTTTCTGTTTTGGGCATAAAAACCCCTTTCCCCTTTTGGGGCATTAACTTCATATTTCATTACGTCCTTGATTTGAGGGTCTTCTTGTTTTTCAAATCATTTTGCTTTTGGGGATGCCTTGTTCTTTATTTCTCCACTGGGAAAAATGCTTGCGATTAAGCTATAATTCCCTTTCCCACAGCATTC
>JAAFJZ010000423.1 GCA_013298205.1 Cytophagales bacterium | reverse complement strand
CTTAAGAAGATTTTTTACTGAGAGTTTTATTTAAAAAGCTGAACTAGAGATTACCGAGCAACGCTTTAAATTTAAAAGATAAAATTCTATTCAATACTCTTGAGTATTATCAATTTTTAAAAATTCAAAGTGATTTATTTAGGGTTTATGTGGTTAATTCACTTTGTTCTAAACTAAATTAGAAAAATGCTTTTGATTGCTTGTTTATCTAATTGGCAACTTTTTTGTTTAGATAATTTTTTGAAAACATTATAAATCAGTTATGATTTTTTTTAGATTGCACTTATAGAAACTTAGCGGTCAGGCTAAAAGGATATCTCAAATGCCAGACAGAAAAATAAAATAGTACTAAAATAAATAATTTATGAAAAAAATAACAATGATTTTGTTTATTACTTTGACAATAATTTCCTGTAACAATCAAAAAAATATAAAAAACGATAAGAACGAAAAATTGGTAAAACAATATTTTGAGCATTTCAACAATCACGAATGGACAAAAATGGCAAATATGTATAGTGAAACTTCTGAATTTAAAGACCCTTCTTTAGGACAAGGAATTGTAAAACAAACAAGGCAGCAAATTATTGACAAATATTCAGAACTAAACAAAATCTTCCCAGACCTTCACGACCAAGTTGTTCAAACTTATCCTTCAGGCGACAACCATATAATTATTGAATTCATCTCGACAGGAACAGCACCAGACAGCTCTAAATTTGAATTGCCAATTTGTACTATATTAACTATTGAAAACGGAATTATTACAAAAGACTTTACTTATTTTGACAATTTTGAATAATAGACAAACACTTTTGAAGCAAAAAAATATTCGTTCAAGTGTAGAACATATATTTGGGTTTATGGAAAACAAAATGAATGGCATGTATTTACATTCTATAGGTAAAAAAGAATAAAAGGAGCAATAACTCTAATAACTTAACATATAATATTTTTAAAGTGCACAATTACAAAGCTTTTAAAAGTATCGCTACGCTAAAATATAAAATAAATTCATATAACTGGTAATCAAATAGTTAAAAAATATTTTAGTCTTTATTAAAATTTGAAAAACTTTAAAAATCAATTTGAAATTTTTACGTATTTTTAAAGGTGACCTTAATTAGCTTAACGGCACAAATCATAGTGTAAAGAAATCAAAGACTAATTTCATGGGTTATTTACCATGTTGCTCATTTTTTAGTGTCAGCAATTTTTTGAAAACATGTTAAATCAGTAATGTAAATTTTATAAATTGCGTATATGCAAACCGTTTTGCCTCATTGTAGGGCAATATCAACGTATAATATATGAACATAGAAATAGAAAGACTTACTCATAAGGGCATAGATGACTTTTCGGACTTAATTAAAGTATTTGAAATTATTTTTGAGTGGGACAACTTTTCTCTTCCAACAAAGTCCCATTTACAAAGATTACTTAGCAACGAAAGCTTTTTAGTATTTGTCGCAAAGAAAGACGAAAAAGTGGTTGGTGGACTTACAGCATATATTTTGGACAAGTACGATAATGAAAAGTCATCTGTTTACATTTATGACATTGCAGTATTGACGGAACAGCAGAGAAAAGGAATTGGCAAATTATTAATTACGACCTTAAATCATTATTGTGAAAAGAATGGATTTGATGAAGTATTTGTACAAGCTGAAACCGAAGACACTCAAGCTATTAATTTTTACAGAACCACACCAATAAGCAAAAAATTAAAAGCAACGCAATTTATTTATTCATTTGACACCAATTTCATTAAACCTATAAGGTTTTAAAAACCTTATAGGTTTATCTATTTTTGCCAAAGCCAGACAAGTAAGCTATTCTATAACATCAACCCAAGTAACGAAAACCACTTAAAAAAAAAGCCCATTCGAGATTTGAGTCAGAAAGGTCTTTTTTATAAATGAGCTAAGTTAATTAGCTTTGTGCCAAATAAAAGACTAATTTCAAGAGTTATTTACCATGTTGCTCATTTTTTAGTGTCAGTTATTTTTTGAAAACATGTTAAATCCGTAATGAAAAATTAATAAATTGCGATTATACAAACGTTATGCCTCATTGTAAAAAGACCGTGCAAACCAACAGACAACGACAAGAAATGCCAACCGCACATTTAGCACATTTGGTTTTGCCCGACACACGAGCCAACGCTTCGCAAAACCAAAAGAGCCATTTTTTTGCCACCGCACCGACCAGAATATTAACTTTGAAACGAATTAAATAAGAGAATAAAAAATGTTTGAACAGACCTTTAAAAATATAGACGACATACTGCACAAAGACGCAGGTTGTGGGAGTGAACTGGATTATGTAGAGCAGACTTCTTGGGTTTTGTTCCTCAAATATTTGGACGACTTAGAAAAGGATAAAGCCACTGCAGCCGAACTAACAGGTAAAACCTACACAAACATTATTGACAAGGAATATCAATGGAGCAAGTGGGCTGCACCCAAAGACAAAGAAGGCAAACTTGACCATCACACTGCGTTGACAGGTGACGACCTTTCCGACTTTGTAAATATTAAATTGTTCCCCTACCTCAAAAAGTTTAAGGCTGATGCTGAAAGTGCCGACACCATTGAATATAAAATTGGTGAGATTTTCAGTGAACTGAAAAACCGAATACAAAGCGGTTACAATTTGCGTGAAGTAATCAACCGCATTGACGAACTCCGTTTTAGAACCCACGCTGAAAAGCACGAAATGAGCCACTTGTATGAGGACAAGATTAAAAATATGGGTAAC
>JAAFJZ010000428.1 GCA_013298205.1 Cytophagales bacterium | reverse complement strand
GCCAAATCAAGGGAGAACGCACCCTTGCCTGTATATTTTGCAACACCAAATCATCTTTTTGCCAAGTAAGCTGGGTATGAAGCTCTTTTTCTACCAAAGCAATGTTTGAAGCATTTATTTCATCTATATTCCAAGCCATAAATTGGGCGTGAAGTTGATGAGCTAATTTCTCTGCCGATTGAAATGTTTGTACAGACGATTGTGAAGTAGTTTGATAAGCTGTTTTGAAAAAATGATAAATCAAATCTTTAACACTTTGATTTCCTGTATATGTTAAGCCAGATTTTGCAATAAAATTCTCAAAACCAAGCTCTTCTACCCCTTTTTTAAACATTTCAGCCACCAATACCGCACAACAAGAGGAATCGGCTCCACCACTTAAAGAAAGTACAAAACCTTGCGAGCGACTTTTACGCATATAATCAAAAAGTCCTAAAACGGAAGCCTGTAAAAACTCCGTTTTCTCTTCATGTTCACAAGCGATATGTTGTTCAATTTTGCTATCATTTTCTAAATCAAGAGCAATGATATTGTAATCTTGAAATGAAAATCGGGTATTGCGTTTGAATGATTTTTGTTGTGAAGCGATCATCATTTCCCCATCAAAAATCAACCTTCCAGACTCATTCCCTAGCAGATTGGAATATAAGTAAGTTGCAGGATATAAGTTAGTTATGTCGTCAATAAGTTTTTTTCTGATATGGGTTTTTCCTAGCGCAAAAGGGCTAGCACTTGGGTTAAGAATGATGCTTACATTTTGCTCTTTGCAATATAGGTGAGCAGGTCTATTTTCGCCTCTCCAAGCATCTTCACATATTTCATACGCAATCTTATGGTTTTTAAAATCAAAGATTACATCACCAAAAGGATAATTTTTACCCTTAATTTCTATGCTTATTTTTTCACCAGCCTGCCAGGGAGTAAACCAGCGAGACTCGTAATGTACGCCATCATTTGCTAAAAATTTCTTGGCTACAAAGCCTTTTATTTCCCCATTTTCTATCCAAGAAGCTACATTATAAAGCGTATTATTTATTTTCATGGGCAAACCCAATGAAAGCGCTATTCCTTGACAATGTGGTAAAATATCAATTAAAAAATCTAAGCATCGTTCTGGTAACCAATCACTTAAAAACATATCTTCACAGCCGTAACCTGAAATACAAAGTTCAGGAAACAATACCAAATCAATTTTTTGTGTTTTGGCATCGCTCAAACAGGCTAAAATTAACTTTTTATGTTTGCTCCAATCTGCTGGAGTGGTGTTAAAGGTTGCGCAAGCTACTTTCAAATTTCTAGTTATATGGTTTCACAAGGTTATGAGGAGTTTATTTCTATTTGCAAAAAAGCTTCATTACATGTCAATTTTTAAAAAATTATCCTTGTGCAGCTTTGACAAAGTCCACAGAAGTTCCAACGATATCGGCAATTTGTTCGGCTGTCTTATTGCCTTCTAACAAAAGGTATTTAACAAATTTTTCTTTTTCTTTGTTAACTCTTCTGTTCTCTGCGGTTACAGCCTCCGCATTACGTGCGATAAGCATCTCGAGTGATGCCTTTTCATCTGGTGACATTTTACGACTATCCAACTCGTCAATAGCTACTTTCAACCATTCTTCATTCCAAAATTGAGGAAATTGTGTCGGTTTGGTTACGGTATGTAGTGTTTTCATTGTAAATATCAGTTTATGTAAATCCGTTTGGCAATCAATTTCTTGCAAGGTAAATTTGTCTAATTCTACTGTAACAAACGTCATTTGGTCATCAATTAGTTCACCCTCTTCATTTCTGACGTTTGAAACATTGTGAAAGTGTTTGTATGGATTGATATTGTTGGCTAATATGCCAACGCAGTATATTTTTTCAAGAATAGAATAGTCAAACTTTCCTTTTTTGACCATAGCGTTAAACTTGTGTAAACTGTAAAATTTCATCCGTTGCATGAAGTTTGGCGCATTTCCATACTGCATTGCAACAATGAAATGGTTTCCGTTTTCGTCAGCGCAAGCCAAGTCAAAAATGCCACTTCTGCCGTCTTGAGTGATGCCTTCAAAAGTATTTTTATCAAATTCAACTTCTTTTATAGGAATATCTGATTTGATAAGAGCTTGCAATGCCCTACGCAAAAAAAGCGTATTCCCTTCATTACCAAAAGTAGCTTTGAAACCATAATCTGAGATTATGGGAATAAATATTTGGTCGTCAGTGTATAATGCCTCCATGATACAAAGGTACTAAAAATCAAACTACAATTCAAGTTATTAACTCAATTGTAAACTCTAGGACTAACTTCTTGAATTATGAAACTTTTTTTGTAAATTTGCAATGTTTCTAAGCTTATATGGCACGTAATAAATAACATAAAACCTTTAAGTTAAATTCTAATGATTCACCTTGTTAAAAACATTGAAAAAATAGAACCTTATTCTATCTCACTTTTATTTAATACAGGCGAAATAAAAACAGTAGATTTGAGTCAAAAACTCACAGAATGGTCGGTTTCTGCTGATTCAAAGTTTAAGAAACTATTAAACCCTTCGTATTTTTCTACTGTAAAGTTGAATCTTGATTTATCTACCATTTATTGGGATAACGGCATTGATTTTTGTCCCGATATGTTGTACAGTTGGGCTGAATGATGTTTTTTCCTTTTATATAAACTAAAGCAACATATTTTAATTTAACACGACTGGTTTTAAAATTTGATCCTATTCTATTTCACCATACTCCCATTGG
>JAAFJZ010000422.1 GCA_013298205.1 Cytophagales bacterium | reverse complement strand
TAAATTACTTTTTTTAATCATTTTTTAAAATCATTATTTAAATCCCACATCTGATTTTGTATATAAAAATATATGAATCATATTTGGGGGAAATTAAAAATAGAATTTAATCACACAATTATTTTATGAAATACGCATCCTTAGCCCTAAACGGAGTCCTTACTTTAGCAGTCGCTTTTTTGTTTTACTTATTTTACTCTAGTAAATCGGTTTCAAATGAAGTTCCTGCAAATCAAACCATTGCCCCACAAGAAAAACAAATAGACACAACATCACAAGAACCTGTTTACATAAGCGACCCAAGTGCCAGCAATGTTGTAATTCCTCAAAATGCTAAAATTGTTTTTGTAAATTCAGAAAAAATGCTTGAAAATTTTTCTTTGTACAAAAAAATGATGACCGATTTAGAGTCTAAAAAAAACAGAGTGGAAAGTTCTTTAGCCAAAAAAGCACAAGATTTACAAAATGAATACATGGCTATTCAACCTAAACTCTCCTCAATGAGCAAAGAAGAGCTCCAATCTACTGAGCAATTGTTTATGGGAAAACAGCAAGAATTAATGAAATTACGAGATGATGAATTAAAAAAAATGGTGGATGAAGAGGGTAAAAACACCAAAAGAATTTTTGATGAAATCAATACATTTATGAAAAGTTTCTGCAAGCAAAACAATTATGATTATGTTTTAGGATATACCAATGGTGCTGGCGGAATTTTGTATGCAAACCCCGAATTTGACATTACAAGCCAAGTAATTGTAGGTTTGAATAAAGCTGGTTCTAAATAACAATTGACATATTTTTATATCTTAAAGAAAAATAATTACTTAAAAAAAAATGACTCTTAACGAATACGAAATCAGAAGAAGAGAAGATAGAAAAGAACTTTTGGACTTAAATATCAACCCTTATCCTGCTGAACTTTTTGAAATTAATGTTGTTACGTCTGATATTTTAAAAAATTATGAAAACAACAAAACTGATTACAAAAATATCTCAATAGCTGGAAGAATTATGACCCGTAGAATTATGGGAAATGCCTCGTTCGTAGAAATTCAAGATAGTAAAGGTAAAATTCAAGTTTATTTTAGAAGAGACGATTTGTGTCCTGATGAAGACAAAAGTTTGTACAATCATGTTTTTAAAAAACTATTAGATATTGGTGATATTTTAGGCATAAAAGGTTATGTTTTCACTACCCAAACAGGTGAAATTACAATTCATGCTACTTCATTTCAATTGCTTTGCAAATCGCTTAAACCTTTACCAATTGTAAAACAGGCTACTAACGAAGCTGGAGAAACCATTACCTATGATGCCTTCTCCGATCCAGATATGAGGTATCGCCAACGTTATTTAGATTTGATTGTAAATCCTTCTGTCAAAGATACTTTTATTAAACGTACACAATTGGTTAACACCATGCGCCAGTATCTTAATGAAAAAGGATATTTGGAAGTGGAAACACCCATATTGCAACCTTTATATGGAGGCGCAGCTGCAAGACCTTTCAAAACCTATCACAATACTTTGGATATGAGTTTGTATTTAAGAATAGCAAACGAATTATATTTAAAAAGATTGATAGTTGGTGGTTTCGATGGCGTTTACGAGTTTTCAAAAGATTTTAGAAATGAAGGTATGTCAAGATTTCATAATCCAGAATTTACCCAAATAGAGCTTTATGTAGCTTACAAAGACTATTATTGGATGATGGATTTAGTTGAAGAAATGGTAGAATTGATTGCTTTGGCATTACATGGTACTACTGAACTTCAAGTAGGCACTCATACAATTAGTTTCCAACGCCCTTGGAAAAGATTCACCATGTTTGAATCTATTCTACACTTTACGGGTGTAGATATAAGCAACATGGAAGAAGCAGAACTGAGACTTACTTGTAACCAAATGCAAGTTCCTTCTGAGCCAGGTATGGGAAAAGGCAAGTTAATCGATGCAATTTTTGGTGAAAAATGTGAACCTTACCTGATTCAACCTACATTTATAACTGATTATCCTGTTGAAATGTCTCCATTAGCAAAAAAACATAGGAGCAAAGCGGGCTTAGTAGAGCGATTTGAGGCGATTTGTAACGGAAAAGAAATCTGTAATTCCTTTTCAGAACTTAATGACCCCATTGATCAAAGACAAAGATTTGAAGACCAGCTAGAATTGGGCAAAAGAGGAGATGATGAATCGATGGTATTAGACGAAGATTTTTTACGTGCACTTGAATACGGAATGCCACCTACTGCTGGTTTAGGAATTGGAATCGATAGATTAAGCATGATAATGACAAACTCGAATTCAATTCAAGATGTGTTGTTTTTTCCACAAATGCGCCCTGAAAAAAATCAAACTGTTAATTTAGAAGAACTGAGATCAGCTGGGGTTACAGACGATTATATTCCTTTGTTAATTAAACTAGGTTTTCAAAACAAAAAAGATTTATCAAATGCTAACCCAAATAAACTTTTAAACGATTTGGGTGGAATGAGAAAAAAACAAAAGCTAGAAATACCTGCTCCTGATTTGGAATTAATAAAAATTTGGATTGGATAAGTTTTGCTTAATAAAACATATTTTATTAAAAATTGTAGGTTTTAAATTTGAAAAAAAAATATGCTAATTTTAAAAATTCAATTCAAAATGTACTTCAATTTGTGAAAACGCTATATAGTTTTTTGAATATTTTAGTTTAAATATTGATTTTTGTTTGTAGTCTATTCAAAAAATTATATTTAATGGTTATAAAATCTAAAAAATTAAATTGGAAGTGCCCAAAATTTGTTTAAGGCACC
>JAAFJZ010000421.1 GCA_013298205.1 Cytophagales bacterium | reverse complement strand
AAGGGTTTCTTCTATTAAGCCAGAGATTTCGGCATTGGTATATCTATCTTTGAAGCGATCGAATAAAATTTGGTTTTCTTCATCTATAAAATGCCCAATTTTTTCGAGAACAGTTACTGTATCTGCCAGTTCTTTAGGATGTTGCCCCAATTCTAAAAGTTTATCAAAAAGTTCATCTGCATTGGTCATGTTAAAATTACCTGCCAAAACCAGGTTTTTACTTCTCCAATTGCTTTGTCTTAAAAAAGGATGGCAATTTTCTACTGAATTTACACCATGCGTTCCGTAACGCAAATGCCCTAGTAAAACTTCACCTACAAAAGCTACATTTTCTTTAAGCCATTGCCCGTCTTTATTTTTATCTTTATAACCCTTTAAGGTTTTTTTAATTTTCTTATTAATTTTAAAAAATATATCATTTGTAGGGTTGGTTTCCATTGAGCGATACCTACTTATGTATCTAAGCCCTGGCTTCATATCGGTTTTGATTACTGCTACACCTGCACCATCTTGACCTCGATTGGTCTGTTTTTCCATCATTACATACAACTTGTTTAAGCCATAAAATGCAGTATCGTATTTGTTGATATAGTATTGAATGTTTTTCTTCAGTCTTATCAAGGCAATTCCGCATTCGTGTTTTATAGCATCGCTCATGGTATAGTTGTAATTATTTGGCTAATATAGTCATTTATCAGATTAGGAACTAAAAATAACAATAAAATTGGCAATATGAAAATAAGGGAACTAAGTTTAAAATAAATGTCATTTTGAGTTGGGGCGAGAAAATCTTTATTTTCTTTTGAAATTGAAGGTAAACTTAAATTGTTTTTTATATAAGAAATAGGCAACCTTAAATAATAATAAAATGAAACCAATGTAGAAATTAACACAATGACCAATAGCGTTTTAAATACATAAACTGGAGTAGCTTCATAAGCCCAAATCCCAAGTAAAACTTGAATTTTTGCTAAAAAACCTGCAAGTGGAGGCAAGCCAGCTAATGAAACCATACTAAGCAATAAGCCAATGGAGCTGAGTAAAGTAGATTCTTTATTTTCATGACGTTGAAAAAAGTAAAACATTCCCCAAACCGAAAAAGTGTAAATGATGAGGTAGAAAATAAAAGCCCCCAAATTACTAGGTGTAGAGCAAGCCAAGAATGCAATCAATAAACCCGTTTGAGCGATGCCACTATAAGCCAGAAAACGCTTGGTATTTTGCTCTTTGATGGCTGAAAAATTACCTATCACAAGCGTAATGATTCCTAAAATAGCTAAAATCAGTCTAGTATCTTGGGCTAAAACACCTGAAAAACTGGAAAGCAAATTATATAACAATGCAAAACCTATTATTTTGGTAAAAATGGACAACAACGCACCCACTGCATAAGAAGCTCCTTCTAAAACATCTGCAAACCAAATATGAAATGGAAATGCTGTAACCTTAAATAACAAGCCTGAAAGGCAAAACAAGTAGCCTAATCTACAAAAAAGCGTGTTGCAATTATTTTCTTTCAAAATATAAAGATGACCGTTTGCGCCATAAATGTAGCTGATACCCCAAAGCATCAAACAAGAAGCCAAGATACCAAAAAGTATATATTTAAGGGCAGATTCGTGTGCTTTGGCAGTAAAATAGAAATTGATAATTAAGTACGAACAAATAGAAATGGTTTCTAATCCTACAAAAAACAAAAGCCAATGCCTTGCCGAAATCGTAATAAACCCAGCCAAAAGCATGGTGAGCATAAACAAATATTGCAAAGGATACTTTTCGTTTGAATGGCTTTTTTCTGCTTTAAACAATGGAATGCCCAATGCCAATGTCAATGCCAATAAAGCTTTCCAAAAGCTATTAATTGGGGAAATTTCAAATGTACCGGCTGCAATCGTTTTGAGTACTTGATTCATGCTCGTACTAAAAAAATAGCCCGAAAAACCGATGGTGATAGCTAAAAACAGGAATTCAAAAACAGGTGATTTTCTATCTAAAAATAGATATAAAATTGTGTACAATAGGATAATGAGGCTTAAAAAAATCTCAGGGTATAAAAATATAATGTCTGCACCTAAAGAGCTTAAGAATTCTTTTGGCGATATGTTCATCCGATAAAATTTTTCACATCAGTACGATTAGTGCAAACTTTGTTTGAGTGGTAAAATTACAAATACTTAGGAAATCAAAAAAGGCTTTCGATATAAATTATAAACATAATTATGTCGAAAGCCTTTTTGAAGCAATTTTATTAATCGATATTATTCAGCAACCGAAAGTTTAATCATATTGGTTTTGCTTTTTAAGCCAATTGGCATAGAAGTCATGGAGACAAAAATATTTCCTTTTTTCAGTTCTCCTTTTTCTAATAAAATTTTAGTGATTTCCTCTATTACTTTATTGGTCTCAATAGATTTGATATTCGGGTGGTAAAAAGCTTTTACGCCCCAAATCAAACTAAATGAATTGAGCATTCCTTCATTATCGGTAAAAATGAATATTTGCGATTTAGGTCTGTGGCTTGAAATCTGAAAAGCATTAAACCCTGATTGCGTAATTCCTACGATGGCATTAGCCTCAGTATCTTGTGCCAATTTGCAAGCAGATGAAACTACAGATTCATTATAAAAGGTACTCGATTTTTTGTCGTGAGGAGGTGTTTTGAAATAAACGGCTTCAAATTCATCTTCCATTTTCATAGCGATTTTCACCATGGCTGTTACAGCTTGTAAAGGGAACATTCCCGAAGCGGTTTCAGCACTAAGCATCACTGCATCTGCCCCATCCATTACAGCTACCGCCACATCATTGGCT
>JAAFJZ010000420.1 GCA_013298205.1 Cytophagales bacterium | reverse complement strand
TACCATTAAATTCACTTCCACCAAACCGCATAGAATCAAAGTTACTGGGCGCACTAAACATTTTATCAATGCCTTTGGTGAAGAATTAATCATAGAAAATGCTGACCAAGCCATAGCCAAAGCATCAAAAGAAACTGAAGCTATTATTTCCAACTATACCGCTGCTCCTATATACATTTCTGCAAATTCGCAAGGCTCACATCAATGGTTGATAGAATTTGAAAAAGAGCCCAATAACTTAGATATTTTTATAAATATATTAGACCAAACTTTGAGAGAAAACAATGCCGATTATGATGCCAAAAGAGCAAATGATATGGCTTTGCTCAAACCCAGTATCAATTTGCTCAAATCGGGTTCTTTCTACCTTTGGCTCAAAAAAAATAACCGATTGGGTGCGCAAAATAAAATTCCCCGTCTATCAAACGACAGGGCTTTTGTGGAGGAAATGCTTAGATTACAAGTGGAAGTGTAATACTTTTTAAGTACAATAAAATATAATTAATTTCCTTGACTTTAGCTTAATAAATTGAATTTATCAATTCTTGATATTTTCTTGATTACCATTATTCATTTTAACAAAATTAGTTGGTGGTAAAATTATATGACCTAGTCCAGCTTTTAATGCTACATTTGAAAGTTGTTCTCTTAAATAAGGAAACAAAATTGCTGCACCATTTACATTTCCGAATTCTTCTAAAGATGGCTTTGCTTCACCGACTTTTTCAAAAACCCCTAACATTGTAATTTTAGCTGATACCTCTACAATGTCATTAACTTTGCTTTCAAAAAATAGTGTTTCTTTAACAAAAACCTTATTATCTTGGTAAGTACAATTCAATTCAATATCGACCAAGTTTTGAACTTCATTATTTTTGAAAGAAACATTAGGCACTCTGCTAAAATTGCATTCCAATAAAAGTAAGTTTTCTATTTTATATCCTGCGTCCACTAATATATAAGTTTAAAATTAAGCTGCTGTTACGTAAAGAGAAGAAGAATTTTCAATATCAAATTCTTCTTCACATATAAAGTATGAATCATTTATATATTTTAATTCACAAGTCGAATTCAAGTTTGAATCTAAAATATCTATACTATTAGTAATAAAAACTTCCTTTATGAATTCGATAGAAGAATCATTTAAACTATTTAAAAATGAAGGTATTTTTACATAATCTGGAATACAAACAGTATCAAAACTAGCAGAAGAATAAATGGGATGTAATTCATATTCTTTTCCTCTTATCTCAAAATTTACATTTTTTATGGGCATTAAATCTTTGTCGTCAATAAAAAATAGCCCTTCAAAAGGGAATTTCAAAATAAACTCTTTATCAATATCTGTTAAATTTTTACAAAATGACGTGTTATTGTAAAAATCTGAAGGAGATACTTCAACAGTATGTGTATTATCAAAACTATCAAATTCGTACGCACAATTTATAGTTGGAAATAAGCTCACTAGCATATTTAATTTAGCTTTAATAAATTCTATAGAAGTCATATTGAATATATTGTTTTAAGTGAATTATTTATTCTCAAAGCTAAATTATAAGCATTATTACAATCGTTTTGAAAAACAATTATTTGCTTGTAATCAGCGTTTTTTCGCAGTTCTTTTATTATTCTAAAATCAGATTTTAAAGATATAACATCAATATTTGATTTATGAAGATATTCAGATAATACGCTTAATAAGTGATTGTGTGACCCATTTTGATTAGTATTTTTACCATTGTCAAAACTCTTTTCATCAAGTTCAAGCTTATTAAACAAAATATGTCTAATAAGTTGTACACAGCTATAATATGAGCAATGTACGCTAGAGGCGTAATGCTCTTCTTGTTTTAACAAAATTGAAGCATTTAAACTGTTTATCGATTTATCCAGTAAAATCTTCATTTCCATTTTTGAAATGCAAATGTAAAAAAACTATGCAATATTAAATAAAAATATCAACCTTTGTAAAATTGGAAAATGAAATAATCAAGACCAAGTATTTGACCTTAAATTAAAGGTTATACTTGAAAATTATATTTAATTTTTCACTCATTTTCAAACTACTTTACAAGTTTAAAGTTTTTCATTTTATAATCGCATAAAGAATTACCTAAGCCTAAAATTAGAATTAAAAATACCGAAAAATGTCTTCTACCGTAACCTGGGAAATCGTAAAAAATTACCAAGAAATAATCTGTTCTTATTATAAGGGAATAGCCAAAATAAGCATCAATCGCCCCCATGTACACAATGCTTTTACACCATTGACGGTTTCAGAGATGAGTGAAGCTATGGAATGGGCAAGACAAGAACCCAAAGTAGGCGTAGTAATTTTGACTGGTGAAGGTGGGAAAGCTTTTTGCAGCGGTGGCGACCAAAAAGTGAGAGGCACAGGAGGTTATGTGGGTAAAGATGGCGTGCCAAGGTTAAATGTGCTGGATTTGCAAAAGCAAATACGCTCTATTCCTAAACCTGTAATCGCAATGGTAGCTGGCTGGGCTATTGGTGGAGGTCATGTTTTGCACGTAGTTTGTGATTTGTCTATTGCTGCAGACAATGCGAAATTTGGGCAAACGGGTCCCAATGTAGGTAGTTTTGATGGTGGCTTTGGGGCATCTTATTTGGCTAGAGTGGTTGGGCAAAAAAAAGCCCGTGAGATTTGGTTTCTATGCGACCAATACGATGCCCAAGAAGCGTTAGATATGGGTTTGGTAAATAAAGTCGTACCTTTAGAAAACTTAGAAAGTGAAACCATAAAATGGTGCGAGAAAATTTTAGAAAAAAGTCCGATGGCTTTGAGAATGTTAAAATCCTCATTTAAT
>JAAFJZ010000042.1:4368-11533 GCA_013298205.1 Cytophagales bacterium | reverse complement strand
TTAATAGAAGAAACCCTTGATTTACAGCGTGTTTTGAAACGCTCTTGTAAAGATTTTGATGGAGGTTATGCGATGGCGGGCATGCTTGGATATGGTGCAGCTTTTGTGGCACGTGACCCAATAGGAATACGCCCAGCTTATTACTATGAAAATGATGAAATCGTAGCGGTAGCATCTGAAAGACCTGCCATAAAAGTAGCTTTCGGGGTAAATTTTGATGAAATTAAGGAAATAAAACCTGGTTATGCGCTTATCATCTCAAAAGATGGCGAAACCGAACAGAAAGAGTTCATCACACCACTGGAAAAAAAATCTTGTAGTTTTGAGCGAATATATTTTTCAAGAGGTACAGACCCTTTGATTTATCAAGAGCGAAAAATGCTGGGCAAAATATTGGTAAACCAAGTTATTGAAGCCATAAAAGGAGATATGAAAAATACGGTTTTTTCTTTTATCCCAAATACAGCTGAAACCGCTTTCTTAGGATTGATTGATGGTTTGCAAGACCATATTGCGGCTCAAATTAACAAAATAACTTCAATTAAAAACTACAACCAAAAAGAACTAGAGCCTTGGTTGAATACCCGAATCAGAATCGAAAAAACGGTAAGCAAAGATGTGAAATTACGAACATTCATCACTGACGATAGCCAAAGAGATGAGATGGTTTCCCAAGTTTATGATACCACAGAAGACATTATTCATAAAAATATTGATACTGTGGTTGTTATGGACGATTCTATCGTAAGAGGTACAACTTTAGAAAAGAGTATTTTGCGTATTTTAGACCAATTAGGACCTAAACATATTGTAGTCGTTTCGTCTGCTCCTCAAATTAGGTATCCAGATTGCTATGGAATTGATATGTCAAAAATTAAAGAATTTGTGGCATTTAGAGCCATGTTGAGCCTATTGAAAGATAGAAATCAAGAAGATTTGCTTGATGAGGTTTATATAAAATGTAAAGAAAGTTTGGCAGATCCTTTAGAAGAAGTGAAAGAAAATCATGTAAAAAGTTTGTATGATTTATTTACTGAAGATGAAATTTCCACCAAAATAGCCCAAATTGTAACGCCCAAAAAACTCAATGCAAAAGTTACTGTCGTATTTCAAAATGCAAAAAACTTATCAAAAGCGTGCCCAAATCATTTAGGAGATTGGTATTTTACAGGAAATTACCCCACTACAGGCGGAAATAAAATCGTAAACAGGGCTTTTGTCAATTTTATGGAAGGCAAAACAGTTCGAGCATATTAAAATTATATTTTTTTTTATAAAGTTGTAAGCGATTTTAGCTATATACAAATGATAAATTACTAATTTCGCACAAATTAGTAATTCTATTATTTCATGTATTCTTTTCACAAAACCAATAACATAGTAGGCTGGGTTGTTTTCCTAATTGCCAGCTTAGTATATATCCTTACATTAGAACCCACAGCCAGCTTTTGGGATTGTGGTGAATTTATAGCTGCATCATACAAACTTCAAGTCCCCCACCCACCAGGAGCACCTTTTTTCTTGATGATAGGCAGGGCATTTTCGCTTTTAGCCATGGGTGATGTTACAAAAGTGGCTTACTGGATAAATGTTTCCTCGGCTCTTTCTAGTGGGGCTACCATTATGTTTTTGTATTGGACAATCGTGCTTTTGGCAAGGAAATTTGCCATTAAAAAAGGCGAATTGCCATCTCAAGGTACAGTGATTGCCATAATTGGTGCAGGACTTATTGGTTCGTTGGCTTACGCTTTTTCAGATTCATTTTGGTTTTCAGCAGTTGAAGCTGAGGTTTATGCCATGTCATCTTTTTTTACTGCTTTTGTATTTTGGGGCATACTCAAATGGGAATCGCTCGCAGATGACGATGATGCAGATCGTTGGTTAATTTTAATAGCCTATATGATGGGTCTTTCTATCGGTGTCCATATTCTGAATTTAGTAACGATACCCGCTCTTGGTTTTGTATATTATTTTAAAAAATACAAACCAAGCCTAAAAGGTGCTTTGGCTACGTTGGGAATAAGTGGAATTTTTCTTGGAATTATCAATTCAGGTATCATACCAGGATTGCCTACTTTGGCAGGTAAATTTGAAGTTTTCTTTGTAAATAATATCGGACTGCCTTTTGGTGGTGGCACTTTAATTTTCTTATTAGGATTCGTTTCAGCTCTAATTTATTCCATTTATTATTCCGTAAAAAAGCAAAAAAGAATCATGAACTTGATTTTGGTGGGGTTCACATTTATCCTCATTGGTTATTGTTCATATACCATGATTTTGGTTCGCTCCAATTTCAATCCTCCAATAGATGAAAACAATCCACAAGATGTGATGAGCTTTGTTTCTTATTTGAAAAGAGAGCAATATGGCGATAGACCTTTACTTTATGGACCTTATCTTACAGCAGAATTAATTTCTCAAGATCAAACTGACCCGATTTACCGCAAGGGTGAGAAAAAATATGAGATTTATGACTACAAAATGGATAATAAATTTGATCCCGATCATTACACCATTTTGCCTCGTATTTACAGCCGCCAACCTGGTCATTCTGAGGCATATAAAAGATGGGTAGGACTAGAAAAAGGCAAAAAACCTACTATGGGTCAAAATTTAGCTTATTTATTTAAGTATCAATTAGGGCACATGTATTGGAGATATTTCATGTGGAATTTTGCAGGCAGAGAAAGCGATATTCAAAATGCAGCTTGGCTAGCCCCATGGCAAAGTGGTACGGCAGATTTGCCCGAGCTTTTGGCTAAAAACAAAGCAAGAAATAATTTCTTCATGCTCCCATTTTTATTGGGTTTGCTAGGGATTATATTCCATTATATGAGTGATAAAAAGGGTGCATTTGTGGTTTTATTGCTATTTTTCCTTACGGGAATGGCTTTGACTTTATACCTGAATTCGCCTCCAATTGAGCCTAGAGAAAGGGATTATATTTTTGTGGGTTCTTATTATGCATTTGCGATTTGGATAGGCTTGGGTGTGTTTTATATAATAGATTTACTGGTAAAAACCATTAAAAATGAAACGGCTCGCTCTTATTCTGCCACTGCAATATGTGCTATTGTACCAGCTATTATGCTTTACCAAGGCTGGGATGACCACAACAGAACAGGAAGATACCATTCAGTAGATTCAGCCAAAAACCTGCTTAACTCTTGCGCACCCAATGCGATTATTTTTACGGGTGGTGATAATGATACTTTCCCGTTGTGGTATGTACAAGAAGTAGAAGGATTTAGAACCGATGTAAGGGTTTGTAATTTGAGTTTGCTCAATACCGATTGGTACATAGACCAAATGAAAATGCAAGCTTACGAATCTGCTCCACTTCCTATTAGCCTAGAAAGCAAAAACTATTTGTCTGGCACGAATGATTATTTGCCTTTTGTAGAAAGAGCTCAAGTTACACAAGGGATGAACCTAATGCAATACATAAAATTGGTTAAAGAAAACCATCCTGCCATTAGTGTGCAACTACAAAATGGTAGCTTCATTAGCATTTTACCTACCAAAAAATTCATTCTCCCTATTGATACAAATTCTGTAAACAGTAGCGGTATCTTGCCTGAAAGCATAAAAGCCAGAAGAGTTTCAGAAATCGTTTGGGATTTGAAAAAATCTGCCATTGACAAAAAAGACCTGATAATTTTGGATATGTTGGCTACAAACAATTGGAAGAGACCGATTTATTTTTCTACCACTTTATCCAATTCCAATTACATGAACCTAAAAGAGTATATGCAATTGGAAGGTTTGGCTTATCGCTTATTGCCTGCCAAAATGCCAGAAGCCACTCAAGGCTATATTGATACTGACATTATGTATGAAAGAATGATGAAAAATTTCTATTGGAGAGGTCTTCAAGATACAAATGTATATTATGATGAGAATTTCAGAAGATTTCCCCTTAATGTAAGAAATAGTTTCTACCGTTTGGCAGATGAATACCTGAAAAAAGGAAATAAAGAGAAAGCTCGTGAAGTGGCTTTGTATAGCTTGCAAGTACTTCCAGACAAAACGATTCCTTATGATGTTTATTCCCCACAAATTCTTTCCTTGCTTTTTGAAGTTGGCGAAAAAAATAAAGCTATGGAAATCATTAATGTTATGGGTAGGCGTGCTGAAGAAGAATTAAAATATTACCAAGAACACAGGTCATTGGCTGGTAGTTCGGAATTTAGCTCAAACCTCTATATTCTCAATCAACTTTATGTAATTTTAAATGAACAAGGTGAAACAGAAAAAGCTAAGAAATATGAGCAATTATTTAGCCAATATTATCCTAGAGACCAAGCAAATGGAGGCTCACAATCGGAAGAAGAATATGAAGAATAATTCTAAGCTTCATATTTGATAATAAAAAAGCCATTTGGATATTTTCAAATGGCTTTTTTTATGGAACAAAGTTTGTTAATGACCCAAAGATTTTTTCCAATAATTTCTAGAATAACTCCTTTCAATTGTCCAGCCTTTTTTCTCTAAAACTAAGGGCAAATACGCATAAATATCTTTTGAAGAAAGGGAAGAATAATATTTGTTGTCGTCTGTAAAGACACAAACCAAATCTTTGGCTTCATTTTCATACGCCCAATCAGCAAATAATGGGATAGAAACTGCTTTTTTATTTGACTCCTTTGCTAAGATATTCTTCAGCAACAATTCATTTTCTTGATTTAATTCTTGGCGATTTTGAGCTAATTTAGGATTAAAATTGAGATGGTGAGCATATTCTAGATATTCTTTCAATCTGCTTGCGCCCAGATATTTAGTGTTTTCAGTTTTTAACTCATGTGGCAAAAGAGAAGTGAAAATATGAATCTTTTCTCTTGCCCTCGTTATTGCAACATTTAATCTATTTTCACCGCCTTCTCGGTTAAGGCTTCCAAAATTCATTTGCATATTGCCTTGCCTGTCGGGCGCATAGGCTATGCTTAAATAAATAACATCTCTTTCATCACCTTGGATATTTTCAATGTTTTTTACAATCAAATTTAAAGGCAAGGATAGTTTAAGTTCGCTTGATTTTGCCAGAAGTAGCTCTTCTATTAATTCCTGTTGAGGGAAATTAAGGGTAATAATTCCAACAGACAAATCAGGCTTACGTTTCAATTCGTCCATCAAATGGCTTACCAAAGTTTCTGCCTCAATTTGATTGGTTTGTTTACTCCAAGTCCCTTTGCACAAATGATATACGATAGGAATTTCGCTAGTCTGCCAATGCTTTTTTTCGGGAATGATTCTTAATTTGTGGTCATAAAACTTTTGATTTGAAAACGAAATTAAAGCCTCATGCTTACTTCTATAATGCTCGCAAAGGTATATTTGTGGCAAATGCAAAACGCCCAAATCAAGCAAAGAATCCATTTGGGTTTCGAGGTGCGTTTCATCATTTTCTTCCCAGCGAATTTTATATAAATCATTGGGAGTCAATTGTTTTGAATCTCCTGCAATCAAGATTTGCTTGCCTCTGTAAAGCGAAGGAATAGCTTTTTCAATAAAAAATTGTGAAGCCTCATCAAAAATAACCAAATCAAAACATTTCTCTAAAGGGAAAATAGCAGAAACCGATTCTGGCGATGCCAACCAACAAGGCACCAAATCGAAAACTTCCTCTTTATAACTTTCAATCACTTTGCGTAAAGACCAAAGTTTTTTCTTTTTTGAAACCTGATGTTTAAGTTCTCTGTAGGTTGTTTGGTTCTGTAAACGGTTGAAATTCAGATTTCTATAAGCTCTTTCTTTGGCTTTAATCAAAAGAATTTGGTTAGCAATTTTTCTTTTTTCCAAAACTGCTTTTTGTAAATCTTCTTCTAAAAAGCGGATTTTATCTGTAGAAGGCAATTGAAGTACAGGACTTTTTCTTTCCAAATGTTCCAACCAAGCCAAACGAATGGATTTATGAAAAACTTGCTCAGGATGTTGAAAGTGCGCTAGACTGTTTACCAACAAAAGCTCATTTTTACCTAAATTTTCTTTTAATTGATCAAAAGAAACAAGGTTTTCAAAATTATCAACCAATTGATTATAAGCAGATTTGCAAATAGTAGAATCGTTGTGCCAAGCAAAAATTTGTTCTTTGCTCAGGTAGAATTTCCATTGGCTTATTGTAATTTGGCTCGAGGAAAGGAGTTTCAAAGTATCTTCTAAAAAGTCAATCACATTTTCCAAAATAGAATCTGGCAATTTTGCTTCTTTTTTAAAATCTACAATTGAATTGTATTGGAGATAAAGATGGTCTAAAATCTTAAATTGCTGTTTGAGCTCATCTAAATCCATTGTTGGGTTAAAAGCTAGAAAAGGAAATGCGGTTTGTAGCTCAAAAATTAAGGAATCAAATTCCTCATTATTGGCTATTTTGAGCAAGAAATCATTTACCCAAGTTTTTGAAAGTTGTTTTTTCTCAATTTTCAGAACCTCTTTGATTGTTTTAAATTGACTTGAAAAGCCGAACTTTATTTTCTCTAGCCAACTTTCTTGGGCTTTATTCCAAGCCAATAATGCATTTTTGATTTCGGTTTTTCTGGTTTGGCTCCAATCCCAAATAAAAAACCTGTTTTGGAATACGTTTAGAACTTGTTTTTTTTGCTTAGCTAGATTTTTCTCAGAAAGCTTCTTTGGGATTTTTTCAAAAGAATTCCATTCTTTAATAGAGATTAAAACTTGAAGAATTGAATTGGTTTTATTAAACAAGTCTAATAATTCAAAAATATCTTGAATCACTATTTTCCTCTTGAAAAGAGATTCAAAAGGAATTTGTAAAGCTTGGAAATGGGAGTTAAAATTTGAAAGTAAATTTTTCATTTCTTGCAAATCACTAAAACCAAACTTAGCAAAACTTACTCTTTTGTTCCATATAAAATCTTTTTGATCATATTTTACAATAGAAGCGGAAGCTCTCCGCACAAGCTGCTCAGTGTCAAGCCATTTTGATGCAGGAAAATCGGCATAAACATCAGACAGACTTATCGTTTCACAATTAAAAGTTGATGCAGATAGATATAGTTCTTTTGCAGATATTTCTCCTGCCGAGGTTTCAAAAAGTTGGGTTCTAAACTCATCAAGTTCTTGGGTAATTTTCTCAATATTTCTAGATATTAAAATCACACTACGCTCTAAAAAAACAGTATCTAAAGAATAATTGTCTTTTTTATAG
>JAAFJZ010000042.1:0-4358 GCA_013298205.1 Cytophagales bacterium | reverse complement strand
CGCAATTTGGGTTTCTAGTTTTTGAAAAACGTCTTTTCTATCTGCACGGAAATCATTTATTAATTGCACAAATTGACCCAAACCAATGCTTTTTAGTCTTTCTTGCACCACTTCTAGGGCTACTTTTTTCTGGCAAACTACCAAGATATTTTTCTTTGAAGCTATAAAGTCAGCTACTAAATTGGCTATTGTTTGCGATTTTCCCGTACCTGGCGGTCCTTGCAAAACCAAAGAAACGCCAGATTTTGAAGCTTTTATTGCATTTTCTTGAAAAATATCACTTTCTAATGGCGTAAATGTATTCTCTTCTTTAACATGGTTGATGTAGCTTGGAAGAATTTTGTGATTTGGCGTTTGCAAGAAATCTTTTACACTTGGAATTTCGCCTAGCAATATTTCTTGGTAATCGTTCCAAAGCACAGAACCAGAAAGGTTATAAAGCCCAATAACCGCTTCTGCGGAAAGTTTTAATTCACCTAAACCATACTCATTTTCAAAAGCATGAGATTCTATTTTAAAGAACGGCTTGATTTTATCTTCAAATATTTCTCTA
This sequence comes from Cytophagales bacterium, assembly GCA_013298205.1. Lineage (GTDB taxonomy): Bacteria > Bacteroidota > Bacteroidia > Cytophagales > UBA9547 > JAAFJZ01. The sequence goes on along the minus strand of JAAFJZ010000042.1, from coordinate 3,805 downwards.
TTAAAATTAATTTCTATTTTATTGTTTTTCAAATAATTATACAAAAAAGTGCGAAACTCTGTTGAATCAGTTGGAGCATCAAGAAGTTCTGCTTCATCACTTAAATCTGCATGGTTTTGGTTTTGAAAAAAAGAATATGCGAGCAAAAAAGTTTTGTTTATAAATGCCACTTGATTTTCAGCAGTTGATAAAAAATAGGTGTCATTTTCTAAATATATTTGAATAGGAAAAAACGCCAAGGGGCATCTAACAAAATTTTGATTCAGCCATTTCCCATTTACAAACGGATAAGCAATATAAAGTCCTGAAAAGCCAGTTTCTGCTTCTAATAATGCCTGATTTTTAAGTAGATTTCTTAGCTTTAAAGCCAAGGCATTATTGCTTCCGTCTCGGCTATCAATAGTTTTGCAAAGCGGAATATTTACTTTTTGAGCTATAATTTTGCTCAAAATGGCAAATGCTGAAAGTCCAGCCGAAAAATCAAAGTCAAAAAGATCTATTTCTTTTCCTGAGCGTAGGCTGTTTTGGAATAAACTTCGATTAGTTTGAGTGAGATCTACAAGCTTTTTCTGAAAAGATTGAATGATTTCTCTCACCTGATTTGAGATTTAGTAAAGAAAAATGCCTGAATCTTTACCTTCCAACACAACTTGAATGTGGTTTTGAAGTGTAGTAGAAAGTCTATAGCCTACATATTTGGCTGAAACAGGGAATGAAGAATGATTTCTATCTACCAAAACTGCCACTTCAAGCTTTTTTACTTCAATAGAAAGAAAGGGTTTTAGGCTGTACGCTAGTGTTCTGCCTGTATTGAGTACGTCATCTACAAGAATAATTACTTTATGATTTAAGTGAGCAGCATCAATATCTAGCGTGATTTCAGTTTGAAAAAGGCTACTTTTATCTAGATTGATTTTAATATTTGTGGTTTTAATATCAGAAATATTTTCAATTTGCTCACAAAGCATTTGAGATAATTCAAACCCATTTTCATAAATACCAGCAAGCAAAATATGCGTTTCTTCAAAATTGTTCTCGTAAATCTCATAAGCCATACGCTTTATTTTTTGCGCAACTTGCTCTGAGTTTAATATTTTTACTTGCTCGTCAATTTTCAACATAGTTATTTTTTATAGAGCGTCAATCTCTTCTTTAGACAAGCCTGTGTATCTCATGATTTTTTCTATGGGTTCGCCATCTTCTTTCATTACTTTAGCTAAATTTTTCGTTTTTTGTTTCACTTCTTTTCTTTCCTCTTCTCTGCCTTCTTCTCTTCCTTCTTCTCTTCCTTCTTCTCTTCCTTCTTCTCTCCCCTCTTCACGACCCTCTTCACGACCTTCTTCTCGACCTTTCATAAGTCCCTCATCTCTGCCTTCTTTGTAAGCTAATTTTTTAGCTGAATCAAAAGTAGCAAAATTATCTCTAAGAGTTTTCAAACTTGCTTCATAATTCGCTCTTTCTTCATCAGTAAATTTTGCCAATTCTGCGCATTGAAAAGCTTCTATAAAAACCATCTCTTTAAAAATTTCTGGAATTTGGTTGAAGTCTTCTAAGTTTTTAATGAAAAAAAGCCATTTTTCAAGCTGGGTTACTAACTCATTTAACTTTTTATTAAAATTCGGAACTTCTACATAAACGTATTTTAATTTGTCATAAAAAATTTTGTTATGCTGGTCTTTGAGCTGAACAGTGTGAATTACTTCTCCTTTTTCAGGTTCATTTTTATAATCATCAAAAGTAAAACCTAATACGCCTACACAATACACTGATTTTAATTCATAATTCCAATCTCCTTTTTTCGCTTGATCTTGAATAGGAAAAGTAGAATAATAAATGGTACGGTCTTTAAAAAACTGCTGATGAACACTTTGTAGCTCTACTATGAACTTCTCACCTTTTTCATTTTCGCAATAAATATCATAAACTGCTTTTCTATTATGTTTTGCTTTGCCAGATTTCTCTTTGTCTTTGAAACTAAGGTCAAAAATCTTATCATTTTCGGGAAGAAGGCAATTCAAAAAATCTATCAGTTGAGGTTTGCTTGCTTCTTCGCCAAAGATTTTCTTAAATCCAAAATCAGTAAAAGGATTTACATATTTTGTATTCATCACTTTATAGTTACTTTACAAATATAAAAAAGTTTTCAATATTCTTTTTAATAAGAAAAATAAAATTAATTTTAAATTAGCAAAATCAAACCTCAGATTTTACAATTTTTTTGTTAACAAAATAAATATACGTTCCGAATAGAAATATATTATAAAATAAGTCTCCCAATAGAGAATAGCCAAGGAATGGAATTGCCATTAAATAGCAATAAACAAAACCTTCAAAAGTAGGAGGATACATTCCAGAACTTGCCCAAACACCAAGGTTGCTAATTACAAAAAACAATACACTTGATAAAATACTAGTTGTCGCTATTCTTTGATTACTTAAATTACCTTTGAAACTAAAATAGCTCAAAATAGAAGTACAAATTAATGCTCCATAAATCCAAATCGATTGATTATCAAACCAAGTAAAGCCTTGATAGTATTTGGCATAAAGGGTGTTGTCTAGTATTAGATTACTAATATAAAGTGCAAGCAAAGGAATAAGAAATGACCAAGTTTTAGAACCAAAATACGCCATTCCAAACATTCCTACTGCAACTAATGGAGTAAAATTAGGTGGATGCGGAAATAAGCGACTCAAAACAGCAAGAGAAATTAAAGAAAGTATAAGGGTTTTGTTTTTCATTTTTTAATTAGTTTAATTGAAATAAAATACTAAACCACTGTTTAGCATAATAGGTGAAATGTTAAGATTGTAAGAATATCTAAAAGAATTGGTAACTGGAAGCCCAGCTGTATTTGTGAAATTCTCTACTATTGTTCCATTTACAAAATGACTTGAATTAAAGTATTGCAAACCAGCAGTTAAGTCCATATTATCAGAAATTTTATACTTCAAATCAAGTCCTAAACTAAAACAAGTTCTTGTGGAGGGTTGGGATTCACTTTTGTTGACAGAATAAATCACATTACTGTTTGAACTTTGCAAAAGTTTAAATTCAACTCCTGATTCATTTGAAAATATAATTCCAGTTAAAATCTTAAAATCAATTGATAGCTTTTGACTAAGAGGGGCACTTAAAAAACTACCTATAGATACATAACTACTAACCGAATTTTTTGTATTGAATTCATATTTGAATAAGCTTGGACTTACTCCTAAACCTTTGATAACGTTATCATAATAGTTTTGAATAAGACTTGTATTAACTCCATTTATAAAAACACCTGTTTCTAAACCTATTCCTATAAGATTTGATATTTGATACACCAAAGCAGCGCTTCCTTTGTATCCTGCTGTGCCAAACCCTGCTACTTCATACAATTTTGTTGTATCGGTAGAAGCTTGATTTCCAGTTGGAATGGCTAAGCCTAATAAATTTAGTTTAAAATACAATTTTCTTAAACTAGTCGATTGAGAACTCTTATTTTGAAATGAAGAATTTACAGAATTAGAAGGGCTTGAAGGAGAACTCGGGGCTGTGGGAGTAGATGGTTTATAATATGTAGGTTTATAATTCCCAAGTGAAGGCGCTTGATAAACAGGTGCTGTAGGTTGAACGGGGACATTAAAATCTTCTTTTGTCCCATTTTCATAAAGTATGGAAGCAATTTCAGCCTTTTGTTTTATATAACTTGGTCCATTTTGATTTTCATAAACTTTGTAAATAATTTTAGAGTCATAAATTTCTAAAACCTTTGCTTTAATCGTCTCACCTGTTATGAAAGTAATCTTATCTTGCCCAAAA
>JAAFJZ010000419.1 GCA_013298205.1 Cytophagales bacterium | reverse complement strand
TTTTCTCCAGGATTAATTATATAATGATATTGTAATGAAGTAGTTATAGGATTGGTGTGCGGAATTAATTTAAATGCATCCAATTCTTTTTTATCTACATCTGAGAGGCGGTTCATAAACGTATTCTCGTAAAAATATTGGGTTTCTCCTCTTATACTTTCTAATTCGGCAGAATCTGGCGCTGAAATGTTGTAGGCTTCAATTAGATTACTTGCAGCCTCAACGAAAAACTGATTTTTTGCAAAATACAAAACTTCTTGAGCTGATTGGTTCATATAATCTTCTACTTGCTTTTTCCTCAATTCTCGCACAGCAGTAATTCGCTCATTTACCTGATCAATTACAGTTTCTTTTGTCGTAATGTAATCATAAATACCAAAAATAGTCATTGGAATCATTCCAATGAGTTGAAAGTAGACTTGTAGACGACTTTTTATTCCTTTAAATTTAAACATAGGCTTTTTAGATAAATTCTTTTAATTATAACATTTCTTTATAAAAGAAATATGATTGGATGTATTTAAGTTAAAAATACTGTACATACAAAATAAGCACATAAACATAATAAAGATAAACACAGGTTTTTCAAATCCTCTAGAATCAATAATGTGGTCTGGGATATTCAAAAATGAAGTACTAATTTCCATAAGCAAACCATTTAATAGAAAGCCTACACCAAAGTTACTACTTAATTTGTTAAGTTTATCTTCTAATCCCGGATTTCCAAATTTTAAATGCTTTGTTACGATTCGGCTTAACGTTTCTCTTGACTCTAAAAATACGCCCAACATTACAAAAATAGTCGCAATGCCATCTGAAGACTCCATAATTTCTTTAATAGCGGTATCAGTAGGCGTTTCCCCCCAAAAATCTATGATGAAATCCAGAAGGAAAAGCATAATAGGAACTGATAAAAACATAATTACTGTAAGCATAAGCATAAGTGCAGGTCTTGAACTCGCAATCATGTATATCCATGCGATGAATCTCTTGTCCATTTACTTAGAAGGTTTATTATACATTTCTCTAACTTTGAAAATATCAACTACAAATAAGTAATAGTACCCCATTGAAAAAATACCCAATGAAAAAAATAAAGTTGTAATCCAATTTATATCCAGAAGGTAAAATTCGTCTAACATCCAAACCGAATCGGCTACCATCCAGCAAAGAATTGCAAAATTAGAGAGAAATCCTTTTTTGTATTTAAAGCTTTGAAGAGTTAGAATAAAAGCTACTCCTACTGTAGGAATAATCATTAAAGTAGCTAAAGTTGCCATTTCTCTAACCCAAAATATATCTTTTAATAACCACATAAGAATGTGAAAATTATCTAATTGTTTTGGCGTAAATTTATTAAGCATTGATTTGAGTTGATTTTTTATAGAAGGTTTCTACAATGTATAGTAGATGAAATTGTATGATTTTATATTTTTTTATGGAAATTTAAAGCAAATTTAGGCGTTGGTTAATTGCATCTTTGTAAGTACTGCCTATAGAAATGTAATTTTTGTTAATTGTTATACTTGAATCTTCAATAATTTCTATTTTATTTAAATTTACTATGAAAGAACGATGTACCCTTACGAATTTTGAAATAGGAAGTTTTAATTCCAAATCTTTCATAGTAGAATGTACAATATATTTTTTTTCTTTAGTGCAAAAATTCACATAATCACTTAGAGCTTCAACATATAATATGTCATTAAAACTCAAATTAACTAATCTGCCATTTGTTTTGATAAAAATATTGTCATGTTCTACAGTTATAAATGGCTTTTCATTTAGATTTTGTAAAGCTTTGTTAACTGATTTTAAAAATCTTACATATTCCAAAGGTTTGACAATATAATCTGTAGCATTATTTTCGAATGCTTGAGGTCCATAATTTATATCTGAGGTGCATAAAATAATTTGAGGGCTTGCGGTTATTGATTCTAAAATTTCTAATCCGTTAATGTTAGGTAGGTTTACATCTAAAAAAAGGATATCAACTAGATTTCTATTCAAATATTCTACAGCCTCTATTCCATCATGAATAACTTTTACAACTTCTAATTCGGGCGATTTTAATGCAAACTGCTTGATTAATTCAGCAGTTATAATATCATCTTCAACAATTAAAACTTTAAACATTTATTTATTTATATTTTTGTATTTAGCTAATAAAAGTACTTGTTTGTCGAAAAAGTAATAACTTTCAAAAATTAATTTTAATATTTGTTAAAATTAATAAACTTATATGTTTAAAACAATTTCAAAATTAATACTATTTTTTATTTTTATTGCAATATTTCAATCTTGGGGTCAAAATAAAGTTAAAAATGCTCAAGAAATCCCTGAACTTCTTATTTTAGCTGAAAATTTAATTTCAAAAGAGGAATTTAAAGATGCGTCAGGTGTGTATAATTCGGTCGCTTTATATTACTGGGAAGAAAAAAGATTAGATTTGGCAGTTGAATATTTTCTTAAGTCTTACAATTTAAATGAAAAGCTAAACAGTGAAGGGGGTAAAGCAATGATTAGCAGTAATTTGGCTATGATATATTGTGATAAAAATCAGTATGAAAAAGGAATAGAATATTTTAAAAAGTCTATTGATTATAGAAGGACTACGGGCGATAAAGTAGCCATTTCGTCTGGTTTGATTAACTTGGCCATTGCTCAAAATAACTTAACTAAATATGATGAAGCAATAAAGTCTTTGGAAGAATCTTTAAAACTTTCAATGGAAATTAATGACACAAAGCAAATGCGTGCTTGCTATGGTATGCTCGCTGAGACATATCAAAAAATGGGTAATGTGGAGCGAACCATGCATTATTTT
>JAAFJZ010000418.1 GCA_013298205.1 Cytophagales bacterium | reverse complement strand
GAAAAAAGCAATTCATATCGATTTGCAATAAAATTATTGTCGTTACCTTCTGAATTTTTAAATTTTTTGTATTGTGCATCAATAAAAAACCAAGAAACTATAATCTCCCACATAAAATATCCCGCTGAATTAATATAGCAAAATGTCTGAAAAATATATCCAACAACTATACCTATTGATATTGGGTCTATCCCAAGACCATAAGCTGCGTTTAAATAAAAGATTTTTGTGATACAAGATATGAACTCCAAAGCTATTCCTAAATAGGACAAAAAATTAAATTTGGGTAAACTTAAATGAGAAGAGAGCTGTTCCTCATTAATTACTTTCTTGTCATGTATTAATGGATTATCTTCTTCCCCTAAATATAACAAAGCATTCTCATACTTAACTTTTGGCGCTTTATTTTTATGCACTAACATTACACACAATAAATCAATAACAATTATAACGGGTAATGCAATCCAGTTAGATAATACATTTAGCTCTACCAGACTCATAAAAAATCCAAAAATTATTAATTCAATCGAAAATCCAGCAACAAATAGAATTGCATCCCAGACAAAAGAATGAGTACTAAAAAAGCCATGTATCACATAGCCATGTCCAACTCTTTTCTTTTTTCTAGTTTGCAGCCATGCTTCAAGAGCATTTTTATTCGGTTCAAATTTTAATCTTTCTTGTATGTTGTTTGGCATGATTTATTTTTTTAATATATAATTGAGCCACACAAAAGATTATTTGGCATTGCTTTCCAGCAGACCAATTCGTATGACAATCACTTAGTTTTTACAAATTTAATACATCTTCTATCTGTTGTTGTTAGTGGCAGATAATATTATTCAGTGATGTCTGTTTTGAACTTTCTTTCTATTTCTTTTACAACTATACAGCCTGACAAATTATCGTGTAGGCATTGGTTTTTATCGTTAAAGAAAAACATTATGTATCCAATAAAAATAGTTAGAATGTTTAAGAAATTTCCGAAAAATCTTCCTGATGCTTGTCCAAATGAAATTTTTGACCCATCCAAACTCAGTGTTTTTATTCTAAATGCATTTTGTCCAATAGTTGATTGACTCTTTCCACTTTGTAGCAAACTCCAATAAAGCCAAGCTGGTATAATTGGCATAAATAACATTGGAATTGTAATTATCAAACCATCAATTAATCTTGCTCCAAGTCTAGCATCAAATGAAGCTAACTGATATTTTATTAATTCACTTTCTGTTTCAATTATAACTGATTTGTCAGAATTGATTTGTAATTTTCCTATCATAGTTTATTTTTAAATTTTATTATTTTGCATTTGTATTTATATAATTATTAAATTGCAATTGGTAAAAAAATAATCCATTTTAATACTTTCACAAACAATATTTTAAAATTCATTACTTACATCACCCCCACAATACATTCTTCCTATACTGCGCAAAACTCAACCCATGAGGCTTGAATTTCTCCGACGTAATTATAAGCGATTGTATCCGGTGCAAAAGAAATGAACGAAACTCATTCCGCAGCCGACAATGTGCCACCACAATCCAATCATCAGTCTCATTGCTAAATATCGCAAAAGGCTCCAGCGACCGCTCCGAACGCTCATTGGCCATATTTATATACTCAATCTTTATTACCCAATGCTCTATCAATGCTTTTTGAATACTCAACAAATGCGTACTCTTGTTGTTCTTTTGTACGTGCGATCTAGCAACAGCAAATTTGGATTCCAAAACCTCAATATTTTCTTTAAGCTGCTCGGGTATTGTCGCTTTTATTTTTTCAATCGCCGAGGAAAACTCCCTAATCAAAGATTCATCTTTACAAGCAGCTATAATTATTTCAGCAGATATAAGCGCGTTTGCCTCATCATTACTAAACATTATCGGCGAAATTTTATACCCACTCATAATACTATAGCCTTTGCCCTCCTCATTAACTATCGGCACGCCCGCATCTTCTAATGCACGCATGTCTCGATAAATCGTCCGGACACCAACCGAAAATTTCGCAGCAAGCATAGTTGCCGTAGTCATACGCTTAGATTGCAAATGTATCAAAATCGCAATCAGGCGGGGCAGTCTGTCTATCTTTTCATCATTCATTATTCTTGGCTATTTTGATATATACAATTCGACTTCTATCCCTGCCTACAATCGGTTTTGCGCTTTGGCTAAGTAATTTTTAATAAACTATTAGTGCAGAAACCAGTTTTCAATTATCCGCAATTTTTTAATAGTCCATATCAGTTACTTAACCCTGTTTTATTGGCTTGCTTATTGCTATTTTTACCCTTAATCTGAATACACAGGTCTTGACTAAAAACAACAATTATGCTAGCCTTTACTATTTATTGCAGTAGGTTTATTGAGCAGTATAAATTTCCTCTTTTACTATAACTGTTTCAATACCACCGCCGCGATTGTAAGGGTTAGTCTCTCTGATTTTTAGGGTTGTAGCAGTGAGTTCCACAATATCCCTGATCCAAGGTCTATTATCACTAGGACTGCTAAATAATGAGAGTTTCGTTTCATTAGATGTAAATGCCCAATTACCGCTTTCAATAGTTTGATCGCGATTTGGATTGCATTTAGTAGCTCCTTCATCGATAGCGTGGGTATTGTTAGCTCGGAAAAGATACAAGTCATCATTATCGCAACTAGACCTATACATCTGATTATCAGTAGGATCATTACCAATTTTAGAAGTTTTGGCAGTTAATTTCCAAGGTCTTGCCGAAATTAGTTCTGTTTTGCTTCGAGCAGAAGTCTCATCCTTCTTACAAGACGACAATACACAGCCTGCCATCAAAAGGGAATAAAAAAATAAA
>JAAFJZ010000417.1 GCA_013298205.1 Cytophagales bacterium | reverse complement strand
AGCAAATATATATATTGATTTTATTACATTTGTTTTCATAAAATTAATATAAAAATAACAAGTCTTTACAAGAAACATTGTTGTTTTGCAAAGCAAATTAAACCAATCTTAATAGAACCTAAAAACCTAAATATTAAACCCATGCTATATAAATTTTCATGTATTATTAATTTCATATTTTTTATTTCTAGTCCTATATATGCCCAATTCTTTGTAAAAGAACCTTACATTGGTGGCTTAGCTAACCCTGAATGGACAAATAACTGGACAGAATTTGCACCTGAACAGGCGGAGTACAAATCTGATAATGTCAAAACCATCGAAGGCTTCATCAGCACCAACACCAAATGGGTACGTGCCAACACCTACCTCATCAAAGGGCAAGTATATGTAAGCAATCAAGCTACATTATATATAGAGCCTGGCACTATCATTAAGGGGGATTTTGCCACAAAAGGCACTTTAATCGTTACGCAAGGTTCTCGTATACATGCTGCAGGCTCCGAAACGCGCCCCATTATCTTTACTTCATCACAGGCTGCCAATAACAGAAGAAATGGAGATTGGGGTGGATTGGTAATCATGGGGCGTTCATTGGTAAACACCAAGACGGGCAAACAAACCATAGCAGCTTTAACCAATAAAAACTTTAATACATACGGTGGCGATATCCCCAATGACGATTCGGGTATATTGAAGTATGTCAGGATTGAGTTTGCGGGAGCCAAACTGATTAACAATACAGCTTTAAACGGACTTGCGCTTGCTGGTGTGGGCAAGGAGACAGAAATTGATTATGTGCAAATTAGCCACTCACAAGAAGATTCTTACGAACTATATGGTGGCACAGCACAACTTAAACACGTGATTTCTTACAAATCGTATGAAGATGATTTTGATATGCACTTTGGGTACAATGGCAATCTGCAGTTTGGCTTGGTTTATAGGCTAAAATTAAAAGATTACATCCAAGGTTATGGTGTGGAAGCTACTTCTTACGACCAATTTGAGAATTTTAACATGAAGGATTTTACGTCTGCAAAGCTTTCAAACTTCACTTTTATCACGCAAGAAGAGCAAAAAAGTGAAAAAACTCCGATTTTTAAACCTTGTGTACATTTAAGCAAGAATGTTAAGTTTGAAATGCACAACTCAATTGTGCTAGGCGGATTTAGTTCTGCCATACATTTTGAAACTCAGGATTTGGAAAAACCCATAGAAAGTAAAGAAATTCTAATGACTTATAATACGTTTATGGGCTGCTTTGCTGCTATTTCTAAAGGTATAAATGTAAAAAAAGACTTCAATACTTGGTTTATAGACCAAACGCCTTCAAATAAATACTTCAAATCACATGAAAGTATTATAGTAGAAGATGCTTTTGGAAATATTCCTAAATTCAAAACCATAGACAATAACTTAAGTTCTTCTGCAAATTATGATTGGTTAGACAAAAAAGATGAATTTGGCATTGAACAAAAAATCGAATTTAAAGCCTTAAAATACGAAAGTGCTAAATTTATTGGCGCATTTGGTTCACAAAATTGGATGGAAGGCTGGACAAATTTCGACCCTCAAAACTCAGATTACCCAATAGAAAATACGGTTTACATCACAGACCCTATTGCTTTCAATACCATCTGGACCAATAACAACACCTATATTTTGATGGGACAAATTGATGTGATGAATAGCGCCATTCTCACCATCCAGCCAGGTACGGTAATCAAGGGTGATTATGATACCAAAGCCTCCTTGGTCATAAGACCTGATAGCCGAATCAATGCAGTAGGCACTGTAGATGAACCTATTATTTTTACCTCTACACAGTCTATTGGCAACAGAAAAGCAGGTGATTGGGCAGGAATAATCATAGCTGGAAACGACAAAGTAAACACAACAGATTTTAAAATGAACTATACAGATGTAAAAACAGAATTTATTTTTGGTGGCACTGCTGCTGAAGACTATTCTGGAAGTTTTAAATATGTAAGAATAGAATTTGCTGGTGCCAAAACAAAAAATGAAAACGTATCTGGATTAACTTTTGCGGGTGTAAAAAGCATCAATTTGAGCCATGTGCAAGTTTCCAATTGCTTGGGTACATCTTTTGAATGGTTGGGAGGCAGGTGTGGCGGGAAAAATTTAGTCTCATACCATTGCAACGATGATGATTTTAGTGCCAACTACGGCTTTGGAGGCTTTGTGCAATATGCTTTATGTGTAAGAAATCCTCTTTTGGCAGATGCAGGCAAAGCCAATGCCATTGAATCTATAGGCACATTAGATGAAAAAGTAAACCAAAGCCCTACAAAAGGAATATTTTCTAATATCACCATCATCGGCCCGATTAAAAATAAAACCACACAATTTAACCAAAATTACCACGCTGCCATACACATTGCCAAAAACTCAGCTCTTTCGGTTTACAACTCTATCGTTACAGGATTTCCTAAAGGACTCTTTATTGATGGCTTGAAATCAGAATTTAATGCTTCTGCCAAAATTTTAAATTTCAAAGGAAATGCATTTGCCAATATCCCAGAACCTTTGAGCATTTCAGTGAAAAGCACTTGGGCTATTAAAGCTTGGTTTGATGGCAACAACAATAAAGTTTTTGAAACCTTAGACGACATCAAATTTAAAGATGCTTTTAGCGATTCTCCCAATCCAAGCATAAGTAACGATTCCAAAACCTATACGATAAAATCGGAAATTTTTATTCCTGCGCAGTAGCTTAATTTTATATCGGGGTTTGAATATTTTAAACTCAAACTCCAATATAACTTGATAGATTTTACAATTCCAACTTTAAAAACTTTCCTGTGATGCTTTTAT
>JAAFJZ010000416.1 GCA_013298205.1 Cytophagales bacterium | reverse complement strand
TCCCCTACAATAGAAATAATAGATAAATCTTTGATTTCAACAATTTTATCTATTTTTTTTGAAGCCATCTCATTTTCAAACTCCTCCTCAATAATTCTAGTGGCTTCTTTGGCATCTTTAGGGTCTAATGCCAAACAAATAGAATGCTCTGATGAAGCTTGCGTAATTAAAATAACGCTCATTTTATGACGTGCCAAAGCGGAGAATAATCTTCCTGAAACTCCAGCTACACCTACCATTCCGCTGCCATGCAAATTAATTAAACTTACATTGGGAATGGAAGAGATGCCTTTGATAGGGAAATCTGTCTTTTTATTTTTATCGCTTACAGTCGTACCCGGGTGTGCTAGGTTAAATGTATTTTTGATAGACAAGGGTATTTTTTTGGCAAAAGCAGGTTGCAAAGTAGGTGGATAAATTACTTTAGCACCAAAATGCGACAATTCCATTGCTTCAATATACGAAATAGAAGGCAAGGTAAAGGCTTTTTCCACTATTCTAGGGTCGGCTGTCATCATGCCATCTACATCTGTCCATATTTCTATTTCTTCAGCAGAAAGCGCAGCTGCGATAATGGAGGCAGTATAGTCAGAACCTCCTCGACCTAGGGTTGTGGTTTCATTTTCGGGTGAAGCCGCTATAAAACCTGTAACCAAGGAAGTGCTTTTATTGTCTTTAAAATGATCTGAAATATTTTGGTTTGTTTCTTTAAAATTTACTTTTGCATACCCAAAATTAGAATCTGTGGTGATAATCTTGCGGGCATCTACAAATTCCACATTTTCGCCCATGCTTTTTAAGCATTCAAAAACAATATAAGTAGAAAGCCTCTCTCCAAAGCTCATCAATAAATCTAAAGTGCGAATAGAAAGCTCACGAATAAGATATATACCGTTTAGTAAATCTTCTAATTCATTAAAAATAAGTTTAACATTAGCAAAAACCTTGCTTTGAGCTTTAATTTCCACCAAAGAAGTAATTACTTCATAATGCTTTGACTCAATTAAGTTTAAGGTGATTTTGTAAGTTTCATCAGAAATAGACGCTTTTTTGCCCATTTCTACAAGAATATTGGTAACACCGCCCATTGCAGAAAGTACAATTACTTGCTTTTGTTTGCTATCAATATTGTTTTTAATGATTCCTAGCACTGTTTTTATGCTTTCTACTTGACCTACCGAAGTGCCACCAAATTTTAATACTTTCATCAGGAAATTATGATTTTTATTGAGGTTTGTTTACAAATACAAACACATGGGCAAAACTACTAAGCTTTTTGCCTAAATGAGTAATGAGACGAGATTTTTTTTTGAAAATTGAATACATATAGTTTTACTAAATTATAAAAATCAAAAAAATCATGGGTCTTAAAATGAAGAATTTGAATCGAAATAGAAATTATTTAAACTTTTACAAGTAGATATTTGAATTGAAATGATTTTTGAAATAGGCTAAAGCTAAAAAAAGTTATAGAAATGTGATTTCAAAAAAAATGCCCAAGAAAAATCCTTGGGCATTTATAGATGATGATATTTAAAAATATTTACTCGATTACCAATTTGCTTTCTTCCTCTCCTATTGTAATGATATATACGCCTTGAGTCAATTTGGTTTCAATACTATTGATTCCTTTTATCAAGTTTCCACTACTTAATATTTCTCCTTTTATAGAAGAAATAATATAGAAAGTTTTATCTAAACTGGTTTCAATCATAAAAGCACCTTTGTTGGGATTAGGATAGATTTTATGTTGTATCGTTTGTGTTTCTACAAGTGAATTTGTTACATCTGCATTGGCTACTGCTACGTTTGGCGTGTTTGATGCTATTTGATTTGGATTTTGCACTTGAACATTTACATTTGAGGCAGAGCTTATTACACCTACTGGAACAGTTACAATAATGATATTTGAACCTAATACAGTAACATTTGCTAGACTCGCACCATTGATTGTAACCGTTGCACCCGAAACAAATCCCGAACCCGAAATTGTGATTTGGGTTGGCGTTGTGGCAGACATGATATTTCCATTTGTCGATATTCCTGTTACAGAACCAATCGTAGATGCTGCTAAAGCTAAATTAACAACTATAGTTTTTGAGCCTGCGTTAAATCCTGTGGCTGTTCCTATATTTCCTGTAATCGTAACCATTCCAATACTTGTAATAATTAAATTATTCCCGGATAAAGTTGCACCTGTTCCAATTACAGAAAATGATTTTGCTCCAGAAGAATTACTCGTTAATAAAGTACTCAAATCAATATTTGAACCGCCAACTGTTAAATTGAAGCCATTGAAAGTAATCATTGGATTTTGGTTAAATACATTTACAATCATTAAACTTGAGCCTGCATTAAATCCCGAAGCAGTTCCAATATTTCCAGTAATTGTAACCATTCCTTGATTGAAAGCTGTCAAAATATTCCCTGAAAGCGTTGCAGCTGAACCATTGATAGTAAATGATTTAGCTCCAGTCGAATTGCTCACAAGTAACGAATTCAAATCAACATTTGAACCGCCAACAGTCATGTTAATGCCATTGAAAGTAATCATAGGGTTTAGAGGAACTGGATTTGCTACTATAGTATGTGTAAATATTTGAGTAAAATTTACAGCTGTCAAAGTAATTGCAAAATTTGATGTACCCGTTGTATTGGGTAACAATGAACTCACGGCTACATTTCCTCCTATACCTGCAAGCGTAGCCATACTCATTCCGTTGATAGAAACATTGGCTGGAGCTAAAGCGGTAATGATAGTCCCTGGTACAAATCTTGCTCCAGAGATAGAAACTGCAGATAAAGTTAAGGTTTGATTCACTAAACCTGTAATTGTAGCCAAAGGCATAGATAAC
>JAAFJZ010000415.1 GCA_013298205.1 Cytophagales bacterium | reverse complement strand
CGAACTTTTGATGCTACAGATGGCAAAACGTACAGTTTAAGAACCAAGGAAGATTTGAATGATTACAGGTATTTTCCAGAACCCGATTTGCAACCCTTTCATGTCTCTGAAAAATGGCTTCAAGATATTGCCCAAACACTGCCACAACTTCCTAATGAGCTCATAGAAAAATTTACCGCAAAATACAAAATACCTGAATACGATGCTCAAGTACTTACTGATACAAAGGAGATTGCTTTGTATTTTGATGATTTGTGTAGCAAAACCCAATATTACAAAACGGCTTCAAATTTGGTGATGAGCAATGTAAAATCATACCTAAATGATGCCGCTATTTCAATACAAGATTTCCCTATTTCTACTCAAAATCTTGCGCAGTTGATTGAAATGATTGAAACCAATTTGGTAAGTCATACGGCTGCAACGCAAAAGATTTTCGGAAAGATGATAGAAAATGTAGGCGTAAATCCGAAGCAAATCGCTGAGCAAATGAATTTGATTCAAGAAAGCAATGTAGGCTTATTGGATGAAATGGTGATGCAAGTTTTAGCCAAATTTCCAGCAAAAATAGAAGAATACAAAAAAGGAAAAACCGGTTTGATGGGTCTATTTGTGGGTGAGGTAATGAAAATAAGTGGTGGAAAAGCTGATCCGAAAGTTCTCAATGAAATCTTAAAGCAAAAATTGGAAGCTTGATGCGAGGTAGAAATTTTAAGTTAAAATTCTTATTACTATTGGCTGTAATTACCTCATTTACAGCCTGTAAATACCCAAAAGGATTTGATACTGAAACCAAATTTAACTTCAAAATTTCTGTTTCAGTAGAAAATACAGAAATAAAAACAGCAAAACTTTACAAAATAGCAGGTGGTCAGCCTTTATTATTGGATTCTGCTCTGGTCTCTAAAAATGGAAACATAATTTTTGAATCAGATGCTAAAGAACCCTTTCTAGCTTTACTTAATCTAGGCAGCGAGCAAGATATTGTTTTTATACTCGATACAACTCAAATTGATATTTCTGCCAAAGGTTATGAAGGCGGTTCGTTTAAAGTGAGTGCTTCTCAACAGCAAAAACTCTATGAATCTTTTTTAGCCAAACGCTTTGAAAAGAAAATGCAAATCATGGGGTTACAAAAAAAATGGGCAGAATCATCCTCTCGCAACGACACTTTGGCAATGGAGGAAATCAAAAAAGAAAAAACTATTCAAGATTCTACTTATATCAAATTTTGTAAAGAAATCATTTCAAAATCAGATTTAAAATGCCTAGGAAGCATTATAGCCAATACTTTGGATCCGGATTTGACTTTTGATTATTTAGTTTCACTTGATTCTAACTTTAAAAATCTGGATGAAAAAACAGTTTATCAGGAAGAATTTATGAAAGCAGTAGAATCTGTTCGTTATACTTCTATTGGTAGTTTAGCACAAGAAATCACGCTTAATGACCCAGAAAACAAAATAAGAAAACTTAGTGATTTGAAAGGGAAAGTGGTTTTGATAGATTTCTGGGCTTCTTGGTGCGGACCTTGTAGAGAAGAAAACCCTAATGTAAGAAAAAACCTTTTGGAATTTCAAAACAAAGGATTTGAGATTTTTGCAGTTTCATTGGATAGAAGCAAAGAAAAATGGATTGAAGCCATACAAAGCGATTCCCTCAATTGGGTGCAAGTTTCTGATTTGAAGTTCTGGGAAGCTGAATATGCCATAAAGTACAAAGTTGAAGCCATTCCTACTAATTTTTTAATCGGTCAAGATGGGAAAATAATAGCTAAGAACTTATTTGGCAATGAGTTAAATGTTTTTCTGAAAAATTATTTTCAAAAATAAAAATCATGGAATGGAATCCCATCATCCAAGATTTTGTGGCATACATTTCCTTAGAGAGAAATTTCTCTTCCAATTCGGTAGAAGCCTATACAAAAGATTTGAATAAATGGCTGTCGTTTTTAGAAATTAACTACCCCAATATTAGCATTGAAGAAATAGAAAGCACGCACATTCAAGCTTTTTTGATTTTTTTAAACGAAATTCACTTTCACCCCAGAAGCCAAGCTCGTGTACTTTCATGCTTGAAATCATTTTTCAAATACCTGTTTATAGAAGATTTATTACCCAATAATCCTGCACATGAAATTGATTCTCCTAAAATAGGCAGGCAGATTCCAGATTATTTGGGCACTGAAGAAATAGAAATGTTGCTTGAAGCAATAGACCATTCCACTCCTGAAGGTACAAGAAATAGGGCTATTTTAGAAACCCTTTACGGAACTGGAATGCGGGTTTCGGAATTGATAAACTTGAAAAGAAGTCAGCTTTTTAAAGAATCGGGTTTCATAAAAGTGCTTGGAAAAGGCCGAAAAGAGCGTTTAATTCCTATAGGAAAAACGGCTCTAAAATATATAGAAATCTACATCAAAGAAATTCGTGCCAAAATAGAAGTGAAAAAAGAGTTTGACGACTTTGTATTCGTAAACCGCAGAGGCGAATCGCTCTCTCGTGTGATGATTTTTTTGATTATCAAAGATTTGGCTTTGAAAGTAAATTTACAGAAAAGTGTAAGCCCTCATACCTTTAGGCATTCGTTTGCTACGCATTTAATAGAAAATGGAGCAGATTTACGAGCCGTGCAAGAAATGCTTGGACACGAATCTATCACTACAACCGAAATATATACCCACCTTGATAATTCGTTTTTAAGAAAAACCATTGAAAATTTTCACCCTAGGGCGAAATGAAAACAATAATCATAAAATATTTTGCTTATAGTTTATAGCTAGATTTAAAAATCCTAATTCTTACATTTGTAATATTTAAAAATCTATAAACCAAAATGAATCATAAAATAAATCATAATGTGCATTATTTTTCGCTTGGAGAAATAAAATATTCAGAAGGTTT
>JAAFJZ010000414.1 GCA_013298205.1 Cytophagales bacterium | reverse complement strand
GAATTAGGCACCATGATAAGCCGTAAACAAAAAGAGTTACGCGAAAAAGACATAGCCAAAATTTCGGATACGTACCACAATTGGAGAAAAACTCTGAACCATGATTTACGTGATGAAAATGATTTTAAAAATACAAATAATCAAGGCAATCAAATTAATCAAAAAAATCATAGTTCAGACTATGCTGACATTGCAGGATTTTGTAAATCTGCCACCATCGAAGACGTTCGTAAAAACAATTACATACTTACACCATGCAGATACATTGAGTTTGCAGCAGTAGCCGAAGATGGAATTGAATTTGACGATAAAATACAAACACTTACAGCAACACTTGCTGCACAAATGCAAAAGGCAAATGAACTGGATGAAGCAATCAAATTAAATTTGTATAAAATTGGTTTCACAATTTAAACTGAAATAAGACAATGAATTACGATATAAAAATAATTGGTGAGGATGAGGATAATGGTCTAATTGAATTTGACCGTTTAAACCTATTTACAAAATCCACAAAAGATATTGCCACCAAAGCTTTGATGTTACAATTGAGAGGATTTAGTGATATTAATCCAGACAAGCACATTAAAAAGGCGTTGGAACTTAGACTACAAAGTTTGGTTGGTAGTGAACAAGAAGGAACCTCTATGACTATAGATTGTAATCACTTTGCAGAAACAATAAAAGGGTTGCAACTTGATGTTTTTAAGCCAAAAGAACAGCTTTTAGAAGCAACGCCAATGTCACTAGTTATAAATTCTTTTATAGTGCTTTAAATGAAAATCAAAACGAAGCAGATATTGATAAACCATTATTAAAATCACTTATAAACTTTAAAAAGAACTTTATTAGTGATAATGAAATATTCTATTTAGCCAACAGAGGTTCTGTAGCCGAGGTTAAACTTACAAAAAATGATTTTCAAAAAATAAGTTTATTAGAAGAAAGCATTCCCGAACCTAATAAGGTAATAGTAAACGGAAAACTAGATGAAATAAAAGTATCTAAAGGGCGACTTGGATTACAAACAGAAAAAGGAATATTGACAGTAATTGCTAAAAGTGAAACGGTTTTAAATAACATTCTTGAATATGTAGGCAAAGAAATTACAATATCAGGAATGGCACATTACAAACCAAATAGCCAAGTTAGTTTTGTTGAAGTACAAGAATTTGGTAAACCAAATGAAATGGATAAGTATTTTTCAAAAAAACCTAATGCAATGAATGCTGAACAGCAATTGTTGTTTCAAGCGAAGTAAGGCAAAGGAACAAAAGCACTTGATGCATTAATAAACGCACAAGGAATGCTAGATGATATTAGTGATGAAGAATTTAATGAAATCCTTAAAGACCTTCACCGATGAAAAATATTCTTATTGATACTTGTGTTATTATTCATATAATCAGGCAATCTACTTCTGGTAAAAATTGTTTAGATGCAATAAAAAACTATGACGAAAATCCTAATTTGATAATTTCGGTAGTTACAAAAGGAGAGCTGGAATCATTCGCAAAACAAAGAAATTGGGGCGTAAACAAGTTAGAAAAATTAAAACTAATCCTCTCACAAACAACTTATATTGATATTGAAAATGCCGACCAAACATTGTTAGATGCGTATTCTAATATTGACGCATTCTCTAAAAGAAAAATTGCAGATAAAAATGGAAACCTGCTAAATGGTGGTGCAAAAAAATGGGTAAAAACGAGCTTTGGATTGCTGCAACCGCAATGGCGATAAATATTCCAGTAATAACTACTGATGCCGACTTTGACCATTTGAACGGTACAATGATAACTGTAATGAAAGTAATATGAAACCTATAAAAAAGCCAAAACCGCTTAGCGGAACTAAACGGTCTCTATACTCCTTTAACGCTTACAGCATTGCTACCTGGTTACTGAGCTGCCGCAAATGTAATACGAATGATATGAAATATGCAAACAAAAATCAAAAATTAACGATTAGGGAATAGAAAACAGGTAACCGGTAGAATCATATTATACCAGATTTTTTGATTATCAGATGGTATACAATAGAAAATCAAATAAATCAAATTAATCACAAAAATCAAGGTTCAGACAAATGAGCGAATGGAAAACATATAAGTTGGGGGAGATTTCGGAAATTATTGCAAGAGGAATTTCCCCAAAATATGCTGAATCAGGAATTTCAGTCATCAATCAAAAATGTGTGAGAGACGGAAAAATTAAATTTAATGATATTAGAGGTTATTAAGATAAATTGTTATTGACTATTTTTGCATTTGCAAATCATTGATAAACAAACGTTTAACTACTTTGAAAAAACCTATAATAAATAAATCGTAATAATCTCTATTAAATTTGGTAATGCTAAAGATGTAATGCTTTAGATTCTAAAAAGGCTATTGAGTATGCAAAATCAAAACTATTTATTTACTTGAGCATTACTTGTTGTACACTACCTTAAATTTAATGACGTTTCGATAAAAAAATATCTAATGAAAAATATTTGCAAAAAAATGATATTTTGGTTAATTCCACAGGACAAGGAACACTTGGAAGAGTTGGTCAGATTAACTTCGAAATAGATAAATACACTTATGACTCACATGTTACATTAGTTAGAATAGACAAGAGTTTTGACCATGTTTTTATAGGTTACAAATTAAAATCATTGCAGCCATGTATTGAAAGTATGGCAGAAGGTTCTACGGGTCAAACTGAGTTAAATCGTGAAAAATTAAAACAATTAGTAATGCAAGTTGCGTAATATTGTGTTATAAATCTTGAATATATTACTCAAAACATTTATGTAATATTATCGTAATAATTGAGATTAATAATTTCAGTAAAAACCCTGCAGCAGTAACTGCATGTATTTTTTTTGGGAATTTATAAGTTATTTCCGAAAAAGTATTTTC
>JAAFJZ010000413.1 GCA_013298205.1 Cytophagales bacterium | reverse complement strand
GATGAAGAAAATTCCTTATGGTGGTTTTCGGTATTGGATATTGTAGGAATTTTAAACCAAGAAAATGATTACAACAAAGTCCGTAATTATTGGAAATACCTGAAAGCCAAGCTGAAAAAAGAAAATAACCAACTGGGTAGTGGCACTACCCAGTTGAAACTTCTAGCTCCAGATGAAAAAATGCGTTTGACAGATATGTTAGATAGCAATGGAGTGATTGATTTGGCTAAACATTTTCCTAACAATAGGGCAATGAATTTTTTAGATTGGTTTTTATACAGCGATAACAGCATAGACGGGCAAAGTAAGAAAAAAGCATACACGCTTTTTGAAGGAAATTTGCTAGATAGCATTGAAGTAGGCACCGCCAAAGGCTTGCAGCAAATACACGCTTTTTTGTTTGGGGGCTTGTATGATTTTGCAGGGCAAATCAGGCAAAAAAATATTTCCAAAGGCGGATATCGGTTTGTGTATGCACAGCATTTGCAAAGCACCTTGCAGCATATAAACGAATTACCAGAAAGTACACTTGATGAGATTGTATTCAAATACGCTGAAATGAACAAAGCTCACCCTTTTATGGAAGGCAATGGCAGAAGCACCCGTATTTGGTTGGATTTGATGCTAAAAAAACAACTTCAAAAATGCGTTGATTGGAGCAAAATTAGCAAAACCGATTATATGAATGCCATGATTATAAGTGCCGTTGACGATAGTGTACTAAAACAATTGATAGCGCGCGCCCTAACTACCAACATACACAGCCGTGAAATGTATATGAAAGGCATTGACTATTCTTATTATTATGAAGAAAATTGAAAACAAATATTTGGGCGTGCCCTTGCAGGTCAGGCTATCGCTACAAGTCCTCGCTCGTGCCTCACTGTGGGCTTTTCGCTCTATCCTTCACGCATAACACCTCGGTATAGGAATTGTCTTGTCCTGAAATCTAGTTAATTCGCAACCCGGGCCAAGAAAACGAAAGTTTTCAATTCTATTTTATTAAGTTGTTTTGTTTTAAAAAGGTTATAAATTCATTTGTAATATCCTCAGTTCTTTTTATTATGTTTTGTTCTGTAAAGTCCGTATTACTTGTTGCTAAATGTACCAATTCAGAAATAATTGTTCCGTCTTTATGCTGTCCTTTATCATTGATAAAACCTTTGTAATATTTAACTTTATCGCTAAATCTATAATCAGCAGCTCTAATGTTGATTTTATCCTCTAGTAAAACCTTATTTCCAAGTGCTTCAAGGTTTTTAATATTCGTTAAAGTCTTATCATTTTCTTGCCTTTTTCGTGCAAAAATGTGTTCTATATCAAAATTTGTGTTGAACGTTGGCGTTGTTTGATTGTCATTTATAAACGCCCACCAAGTTAGCATTGACCTTGTAATCGGTCTTCCATTTTTAAATTCAAAGTTGTTAATTGCAATTTTTAAGTTATTTTCTTCAAATTTATGCTCGTCAAAATTTATGTCTTTGTTATTAACAACATTAATCATTTCAGCGTAAACAGGAGTACGAAGAGCATTTACACCCGGATTCGTAAACGAATATGCCCAAACAAAAGCAATAATTTTATTTAAAAATACGTCTAATTGTAATTCATTTAATTGGTGATTTTCGCTTTTATTGTGCAAAAAATACACGGATAAAAAATAAGTCCACATTCCATTTGGTGCATAATGCAAAACAAATAATTTTCTTAAAATTTTATTTGAAAACCTTTCTGCATTTTGAGTATAAACATCATTCCAAAAATCTACTAATATTTTAAGATTGGATAATGTTTCGTCTTGTTTTAGTATAGAATATTTATTTTTTTCATAGAATTTACGAAGTGCTTCTGTCGTGCTTGATTTAATTCCTTGTTTTGAACGAACAAAATACATATATCTTGTAAATAGTTCATCCATTGGAATTCCATTTAAAGGTCTAAAAATCTTGCCAGATTTTTCCTCCAATTCTTTCCATTTTTCAATAAAATCGTCTTTTTCAGCTTTAGAATTGCAAAGTTTGTAAAATTGTGCTTTAAAAATATCTGCATCAGATAATGGAAGACCTCTGTTATTCAAAGTAGTAAAAATCCTTAAAGCTGTATCTTGTGATTCTGCTTCAATTGGTAAAAGAATACAGTTGCCAAGTATTCTCGCAGGTAAGTAAGCAAAATATGAAGGATACTCACTTAGGAAAATATCAATTTTTTGTTGAAAAAAAGTATAGTTTTTAGCGTAATTACTTTTTTGTTCTTTGTTTACAATTCCTGTTTTCAATATATCAAGAAACTCATCTTTGTCGTTGTCTGTTGCAACTTCTGAATCAATTTTTAATACATTCAAATCTGCTTTTCCAAATTCATCTGTTTTCCACAAACATTGTGCAATTCTATCACGAGTGCTTTTAGAATTGTCATCTTGCATATTATTGAATTTTGCATAAAATGCTCTCAATAACAACATTAATGTTGTTAAGCGTTGCTGACCGTCAATAACCTCCTTTTTATTATTTTCATTTTCAAAAGTTACAATAGAACCTAAAAAGTACTCTTCATTTTTTTCAAATTTTTGATAATTATTGTCAGGAAAAGCAAAGGTGAAAATATCGTCCCAAAGTGTTTGACACTGACTTTCATCCCATGCGTATGGTCTTTGATAATCTGGAATTAGAAAGTCAGATTTTTTATCTGAAAAAAGCAACATTATAGTCTTTTGGTCAACATTAAGTTTTGACATATATGGAATAGTTTAATTTTATTATTTGTTTTTTGAAGAATGTCGTTTTAGCATAGAAAACAATATTTTGCGTCTTGGCGAAGGAGTTGATTTTACCACAAATTTGATGCGGATCACCAAAATTTGATTAACCATAAGTGTGTCTGCTGAGCACTGAATCGTTACTTCTTCCAAA
>JAAFJZ010000412.1 GCA_013298205.1 Cytophagales bacterium | reverse complement strand
AATAAACAATTAACATTTTTTGATGATATTATTCGGATAAAAATGGAAAATAGAATCAATGAATCTCAATTAATCACACCCAATTACATACTTACTTGCACGCACAATCATGTATTTACGCTAGGTAAAACAGGCAAAGAGGAGCATTTATTGATTCAAAAGTCGGAATTAGAAAATAAAAAAGTAGATTTTTTTCATGCTAATCGTGGTGGCGACATTACATATCATGGTCCTGGGCAATTGGTAGTTTATCCAATAATAGATTTAGAAAACTTTTTTACGGATATACATATATATATGCGTAATTTAGAAGAGGCTGTAATTCAGACTTTAGCCTACTTTTCAATAAAAGGATTTCGTGCAAAAGGTCGAACTGGGGTTTGGGTAAATCATAACTCTAAAGAGAAAAAGATTTGCGCTATGGGTGTAAAAACAAGCCGTTGGGTTACAATGCATGGTTTAGCTTTAAATGTCAATACAGATTTGAGATATTTTGATTATATAGTACCATGTGGGATTTCAGATTTTGGGGTTACATCAATTGAAGAAATATTGTTAAAAAAACATAACATTGTGGAAGTTGAAACGATTTTAATAAACAAAATTTCTTCTATTTTCAGTATGAACATAAAAATATAAACCATTTATTTAATAAAACAATGATTAAAGATATTGAATTCCCAAGAGTTGAAGGTTTAAGTATTGCAATAGTTAGGAAAATAAATGAGCTTCAAGCAATAGAATGGTATGCTTATTTGTTAAATACAACAAATGAAATTCTAGAAAATATATTGATTGCATCTAGGGGTTATGGCGTTGTTAATGATATTCAACAAAACACATCTGTTTTAAGACACCATATAGAAAAATTAGAAGGCAAAGAATACGCTTTAATTGAGCTGATAGACCCGCAAATATTTCATCTCAATAATGAATTTTGGGTTAGTTACTTCGTAAATAATAAGATGTTTGACAAAAAATTTGTTTTTGTACCCGATATAATCATTGAATCTAATCTTACAAATATTCCCATATTAAATGAAAAGGGTATTTTGCACAATTAAATGCACGAATAAATTATCCCAACTAAATAACTGCTCAAATAATCTATAATTTTCTAGCTTCACACTACTAATAGGATCAAAATTATGCATCGTCATTTCAAAATCACAATTAAAGGCAAAGTACAAGGTGTATTTTTTAGGGCAGGCGTACAAGGAGTAGCTAGAGATTTAGGTTTGTATGGTTATGTGAAAAACCTATTAAATGGGGATGTTTTTGCAGAAGTAGAAGGAAATGAAGATGCTTTGCAAAAACTCCTGGATTGGTGCCATACGGGTACTAAAAATTCAAAAGTAATAGATGTTATTGTAGAACCGGCAAGCTTAATCCCTTACGATAATTTCCAAATCAAATATTAGAATAATTTTATATTTTTATTGTAAATTTAATTATTTAAAGAATTTTAGATAAATTTTTAGTTTGGCACGATTTTGGATATGTATATAATTGTAAATGATTAGAGCAAAATTCATCTATTTACTGTTTGTTCTTCTATTCAACTTAAAAATTGCAAAAGCGCAATCTCCAATAAGTACTGAAATAAAAGAATGCTTCAAAACAGCAAATGTGATAAAACTGCATCAAATATGTTCTCCTGTTATGAACTGGTCTATGAATAATGTTCGTAGCACAATTTCTAAAAAGGACAGCAAAAAAATGCTAGAAAATCTCTTTTCAAATTACAAGCCTATAAAATTTGATTATATACATCATGGAAGCGCAAAATCAAGCTTACATTATTCTATAGCCAAGTATAGGTTTAAAGAAGGCTCCTTTAGAATTTATATTATAGTTAAGCGACTTAAAGGTGTTTATTTAATAGACACTTTAGAATTCACTCAGGAGTAAAATTTGTTCAAAAAAGACAGAAATAAATTTTTCTGATAAAAAAGCCCGAATAATCATCGGGCTTTTTTATTTTTGTGCCGTGTTACCAAATTACTTAAATACTCAACTCATTGACGACTTCATTCGACAGGCTTTAGCCGAAGACGAAGGTATAGGCGATCATACATCTTTAGCTTGTATTCCTGATAATAGCAAGACTACTGCTAAGCTACTTATCAAACAAGACGGAATCATTGCGGGTATTAATTTAGCTCAAAAGATACTCAATTATGTAGATCATTATCTTATAATCGAAAATTGCATATCGGAAGGTCAGTATGGCAAAGTAGGTGAAATTGCATTTACCGTTTCAGGTGCTACCAAATCATTGCTTTTAGCCGAGCGACTTATGCTCAATTGCATGCAACGAATGAGCGGAATTGCTACGTACACCGCGTTCTTACAAAATTTAATAAGTCATACCCACGCCAAGGTTTTGGATACCAGAAAAACCACTCCCAATTTTAGGCTATTTGAAAAATGGGCTGTAAAAATAGGTGGTGGCGAAAACCATAGAATCGGGCTTTATGATATGATATTGATTAAAGATAACCATATCAAAGCAGCAGGTGGAATAAAAAATGCGCTTAACAATGCCTTCAATTATCTTGAAAGTGCTGATTTTGAACAAGATATTGATGTCGAAATAGAAGTAGCAAATCTTGTGCAGCTTACAGAAGTGCTAGAAATAGGTAAAATAAAACGAATCATGCTCGACAATATGAGTTGTGAAGATATGAAAAAAGCAGTTTCTATCGTAAACCATAGATTTCATACAGAGGCTTCGGGCAATATATCAGAAAAAAACATCAAAGAAGTAGCCGAAACAGGTGTAGATTTTATTTCACTTGGCGCGCTTACACACTCATACAAATCACTAGATTTAAGCTTTAAAATTCAATAACAAACAAACCCAATGATAATTAAGACTAAAAAGTACGAATTACCCAAAAAGACTTAC
>JAAFJZ010000411.1 GCA_013298205.1 Cytophagales bacterium | reverse complement strand
TGCTGGTTTGTAATAATATTTTAATAAATTTAGTAAAGTGAATGAAAAAGTATTAATTTTGCACCCTTAAAAAAAAATGGACGAGTTCCGAAAAATAATTAAATTATGTCAGTAAAATTAAGATTAGCAAAAAGAGGCAGAAAAAAACTAGCCATCTACGACATTGTAGCTGCAGATTCAAGAGCACCACGTGATGGTAAATTCATTGAAAAAGTAGGCACATTTAATCCCAATTCAAACCCTGCAACTGTGGTTTTGGATACAGAAAAAGCATACAAATGGATGATGAATGGCGCACAACCTACCGATACGGTAAGAGCTATTTTATCAGAAAAAGGCGTACTTTATCGCAGACATTTACAAATAGGTGTAAACAAAGGCGCAGTAACGCAAGAAACTGCAGATAGTAAATTAAATGCTTGGTTAGACAACAAAACTTCAGAGTTTGCATCGGTAGCCGATAAATTAAAATACAAAAAAGAAACGGCTAAAAAAGACAGATTAGCAGCAGAAACTAAAGTATTGGAAGGTAAAATTGCAGCCAAAGAAGCTAAAGCCAAAGCGGCTCAAGCAGCATTAAACGCAACTGAAGAAGTAGCAGCGGAAGTAAGCGAAGTAACAGAAGAAAGCACTCCAGAAGCAGCAGAATAAATTTTATCTAATTATAGATTTTAAAAAAGACACTTTATCGGTGTCTTTTTTTGTTAATGGCAAATACGAATGAGTGAAAAATACGAATACTGGGGAAAGCTGGGTAAAACACATGGATACAAAGGGGAAATTACATTTTGGGAAGAGGGATTTCTCGCTTTCAAAACCAATAAACCTAAAATGCTTTATGTACAACAGAATAAATCTTATATTCCTTTAGCCATCTCAGAAATCAAGCCACTTGGTGATAAGCGACTGATTTTTAATTTATTAGGAATAGATAGCCAAGAAAAAGCAAAAAAGATGACCGATGCTTTGGTTTATGTAGAAAAATCTGATTTGAAAAAAATTAAAGTTGATGCCAATTCTCCAAGTTTGTGCATAGATTATACAATTGAAGATGTAAATTTAGGTCAATTGGGTAGAATTAGAGAAATTATGAATATGCCTACGCAAGACGTTTTTTTGATGCCTTATTTAGGAAAAGAAGTTTTGATTCCGGCTATTTTTCCTATTTTAGATAAAATTGACCATGAGTTAAAAATTGTTTATGTTCATTTGCCCGAAGGATTGCTAGAATTATATTTGGATGTTAAAGATTAATTAATTTTGAATCTACTGATTCGTTTTGAAATCATAATTCGTATTTTTACTCTTCTTAAAAATAGAAATTAAAAAGTTTTATGCCTATATATTATCACTGCCCCGATACTAATTTGCCAATAGGTGGCATAAAAGTATTGTACAATCATGTAGCGATTTTAAATCAAAGCGGGCTTGAAGCGTATATTTTGCATGGCAAAACTGGCTTTTCTTGCACTTGGTTTGAACATAAAACACCTATTAAATACTTTAAGCAGCTTACCATTCTGCCTACAGATTATGTGGTAATCTCGGAAACCTATTTTCATTTTTTTGCTAAAAATGAAATCACACTAAAAGAGAAATTTAATTTTTATATGCTAAATCGCAAAACAGATTTAGTTGTAGCCAAAAAGCTTTGGCAAGCCCAATGTGTAAAATTTCTATTTATACAAAATGCATACTATTCATTGTTTGATTTTGACCCAAATTCACCCATTGATAGTTTGGATTTGCAATCAAAAGTAAAGGCTATTTTTTGTATTTCTAATCAGAACCAAGCTTATTTACAATTTGCTTTTCCCAAAATAGAAATTAATCGTTTGCATTGGAGTTTGAATACTGGCTTGTTTCAATTGGGAACAAACAAAGAAAAGCTCATCACCTATATGCCTCGCAAAAATGACCAACATTCCAAACAAGTAATGGCGATTTTGAAATCTAGGGCAAACTTATTTGGGTTTAGAATTGAAGCTATAGACAGAATGAATGAGCAAGAAGTTGCTAACAAACTCAAACAATCTACTTTTTTCCTTAGTTTTGGTTATCCTGAGGGCTTGCCACTCCCGCCAGCAGAAGCTATGGCTTGTGGCTGTGTGGTTATTGGTTACGATGGTGGTGGTGGAGCAGAATATTTTGATGGAAGGTACAGTTATACAATTCCATTGGGTGATATTATAGCGTTTGCAAAGAAAGTAGAAGAATTGTGTGAAGCCTATCAAATTTATCCTGAAATGGCAAAACAACAAGGTGAATTAGCTTCAGAAACTATTCTTAGTAGATATTCTTTAGAAAATGAGCGTGAACTACTGCTTGAAACTTGGAAGCGAGTTTTAACTTAAAATAATTTAAATTCAATACGATTTGAAAATGTTGCCTATTTTTATTTAATGTATACTGATTTTAATTTTCTTATTTACTTGAGTGCAATTATAAATTCTTTTAAATTGATTTTAATATAGTTAATTTTACACAGCTTTTTAATACTAAAGTAGCTAAGCCACTAATCCTTAATCAATTAAATTTGAATTTCAAACATTTTAAAATTTTATTTTTTATTTACTTATCCTTATTTGTTTCTTTATTAGTTTCTGCTCAAAATCAAAATTTACTTTGTCATGTTAAAGGCAAAGTTTTTGATAAAATAAGCAATAAAAATGTAGAATATGCTACAGTCTCTTTAGAGAACTTATTTGATAAAAAATCTAGTTCCGGAGCTTTAACTGATGATTTAGGTCAATTTAATTTATTGGTAATTCCTGGAAAATATAAGCTAAAAGCAACTTTTATTTCATATTCAATTTATACCTCAGACACAATCAAATGTATAAATAAGCCTATAGACTTAGGTAAAATTGAAATTGAACCTCAAACAAAATCATTAAAAGAAGTAGAAGTAGT
>JAAFJZ010000410.1 GCA_013298205.1 Cytophagales bacterium | reverse complement strand
TCGTATTATGATTATTATCAGCCCGAGGCTTTTATGCCCAGCTCAAATACATATATTGAGAAAGATTTAAGTATCAACCAAGAAATAGAAAAGTTGCGTTTGAGTGCTACAGCTTCACTTTCTACTGGCAGAAGGGACATCATTGTCGTAGCTTCTGTTTCTTGTATTTATGGTATTGGAAATCCTGAAGAATTCAAGAAAAGTATAATTACAGTTGCAAAAGATGATGAAATAAGCAGAACAAGATTCCTGTTTTCTTTGGTAGAGATATTATATTCACGCACTACAGAAGACTTTAGAAGAGGAACGTTTCGAGTAAAAGGTGATACCATTGATATTTACCCTGCCTACGCTGATTTTGCCTACCGCATTTTCTTTTTTGGAGACACCATAGAAACCATTTTAAGAATAGAACCCGATACAGGCAAAAAAATAAGTGAAGAAAAGATTATTTCTATTTTTCCGGCAAACCTATTTGTAACAGGAAAAGATCTTCTTAATCAAGCCATTAAAGAAATACAGGATGATTTGATGCTACAAGTAGGCTTTTTTGAAAAGGAAAACAGAATGCAAGAATCGAAAAGAATTCTAGAAAGGACAGAATTTGATTTGGAAATGATGCGTGAATTAGGTTACTGTTCAGGTATTGAAAACTACTCACGATATTTTGATAGAAGAAATTCTGGAGATAGGCCTTTTTGTTTAATAGATTATTTTGCTGACGATTTTTTAATTGTCATTGATGAAAGTCATGTAACCTTGCCACAAATAAAAGCCATGTGGGGTGGCGATAGAGCAAGGAAAATTAATTTAGTAGATTATGGTTTTCGTTTGCCTTCTTCAATGGACAACCGCCCGCTAACTTTTAATGAATTTGAATCCCTACAAAACCAAGTTATTTATGTAAGTGCTACACCATCAGAATATGAAATAAGAAAAAGTGAAGGCGTTATTGTAGAACAAATTATTCGACCTACGGGTCTTCTTGACCCTAAAATAGAAGTAAGACCTACTCATAACCAAATAGACGATTTATTAAATGAAATAAATAAAACCATTCAAGCTGGAGATAGAGTTTTGATCACTACGATTACCAAAAGAATGGCTGAAGAGCTTGCGAAATTTTTAGATAATGTGAACGTTAAATGCCGATACATACATTCTGAAGTAAAAACTTTGGATCGTGTAGAAATTTTAAGGGAGCTGAGATTAGGAGTTTTTGATGTTTTGGTAGGCGTAAATTTATTAAGAGAAGGTTTAGATTTGCCTGAAGTGTCATTTGTAGCGATTATGGATGCAGATAAAGAAGGATTTTTAAGAAACCAAAAATCGCTTATTCAAACCATAGGAAGAGCAGCAAGAAATGAAAATGGGCGAGTAATCATGTATGCCAATAAAATAACAGATTCAATGGAAAAAGCTATGGATGAGACATCCAGACGAAGAGCTTTGCAAATTGAATACAATTTGGAACATGGGATAACGCCAAAAACTGTAGGAAAAACAAAAGATGAAATTTATCAACAAACTTCTGTAGCCGATTCTAAAAAAGAGCCAAAGTTTTACGTAGAAAATGAAGAGATTTCTATAGCTGCCGATCCAGTTCTTGCATATCTGCCTATTAATGATTTGGAAAAAATGGCTTTAAAAGCAAAAGAATCCATGGAAAAAGCTTCAAAAGAACTAGATTTTATTGCTGCTGCTCGCTTTAGAGATGAATGGAAAGGAATTTTAAAACTTGTAGAAACAAAAAAATGATTTTTTTCTATGATGACCAATAAAAAATCAATAATTCTTTCAGCTTGCTTAGTTTGGATATTACTAATAGGTTTCATTGATTATTTAACAATCACTTATATTAGTTTGTCTTTTTTTTATATTTTACCCATTTATTTTGCTTCTTTTTTTATTGGAATCTATGCAGGTTTTGTTTTTAGTTTATTATCTGCAATACTTTATGTAGTCACAGAATATTTCCAATTAGAACACTTTCAGTTTATTCATTTTTGGAATGTATTGATGAGGCTTTCAATTTATTTATCTATTTCATATTTAGCATACTTTAATAAAAAGTCTAGAGATAAAATTTTAAACGATAAAATTATTTCGGATTCGCTAAAAGAAGAGGTTATTTTAGCAAGAAATGAAGCGGAAAACTCTAAAAACCTTGAAGAATTATTTTTGGCTAAAATGAGCCATGAAATAAGAACTCCCATCAATGCAGTAAATGGATTGGCACGCTTACTTGCAAATACTGAATTGAACGAAACACAAAAAAAATACGTGAAAGGCATTATTTCATCTTCATCCCATCTTTCTTGTCTTATAAATGATGTATTAGATCTTTCTAAAATCAAATCAGGCTCACTACAAGTAGATGATTTTAATTTTTCTCTAAAAGAAAAAATTGAAGTTGTTTGGAACACAATAATTAATAAAGCAAGAAAAAATAAAATAAATGCAAATTATTTTATTTCAAGCGATATCCCTGATACATTATTTGGAGATGCCAATAGATTAAACCAAATTTTAATAAATTTATTAGCGAATGCTGTAAAATTTACTAAAAAAGGTTCAGTTGATTTGAATATTACGTGCAATAAAATAGAAAATGAAACAATTTTTATTTCTTTTAGTGTAAAAGACACAGGGATAGGAGTTCCTCAAGAGAAAATTAATGATATTTTTAAAAGTTATTCCCAAGCTAGCTTAGAAACCAACCAACTTTATGGAGGAACGGGTCTTGGATTGTTTATTGTAAAGCAATTAGTAGATATTCAAAAAGGAACGATTGAAGTAAAAAGTACTCAGGGTAAAGGTTCTGAATTTTCAATTGTAATTCCTTTCAAAATAGTAACTTATGATAAATTACCTCTTTTTAATCAAAAGATAAATCGGTTAAATTTTTCTAAATC